>JBBRMC010000206.1:0-6342 GCA_038231055.1 Leptolyngbyales cyanobacterium | reverse complement strand
TTAGGGGGCACAAGCCGACTGAAACGAAGCGCTCAACGATTTGTGTGTACACGGTAGCCCAGGGAGAGGGAGCAAGAGTCTATTTTCCCCTGAGGAGAAGGATGAGAGGGCACAAGACTGAGCCGCAAGCCGACCATCTCTCTAAAGTTATTTAATCCGTCATCCTAGATCTCTCTATAAACCTCCTCTACCTACTGTCGTGACGATGGCTAACCCAGTTTCTGCTTCGCCGTTTATCTATAAAGACTGGCTTCTAATCGAGCCTGACTTTGATCCTGCTCAACTGCATCACCGAGAAACCGTGTTTACGATCGGCAATGGCTATTTAGGAACACGCGGCACCTTTGAGGAGGGCTATCCCCGTGCATCTCCGTCTACTTTGATTAACGGCGTGTATGATAGCGTGCCGGTGATGTATACCGAGTTGGTCAATTGCCCTGACTGGCTGCCGCTCGTGGTGATCGTCAACGGCGATCGCTTTCGGATGGATCAGGGCGAGGTGTTGAGCTATGAGCGATCGCTAGATCTGCGGCGAGGTGTATTGACTCGATCGGTGCGGTGGCGCAGTCCCACAAACAAAACGGTTGATCTGAGATTTGAGCGATTTGCGAGTTTGGCAGATCAGAACGTCTTAGCGTTGCGCTGTCAAATCACACCCGTTGATTTCGATGGCTTTATCGAGGTGCAGGCAAGCATCAATGGCTATCCTGAAAACCAGGGATTTAACCATTGGGAATGGCTCAATCAGGACAAAACCGAGCATGGTGTTTGGCTCCAAGTTCGGACTCGTAGCTCTCGCATTGAGTTGGCAATGGCATCAGGAATCACGATCTCAGGAATCGAGGCATCGCAGCAGGTGTCGAGTGTTCCGGGCTACCCAACTTTGACGACAGCGTTTATGGCGACCACAGGGCAGACGGTGACGATCGAGAAGCTGCTCACCGTGTTTACCTCGCGAGAAGTCGAGTTGCCTGTCACCGCCGCCCAAGAAAAACTCGCCGCTCTGCCCGATTACTCCACATTATTGAACGCTCACGAGCAAGCCTGGAATCAAAACTGGGAGGCTAGCGACATTGTGATCGAAGGCGACGTGAGAGCGCAGCTAGCCGTTCGATATAACCTGTTTCAGCTTTTGATTGCGGCTCCTCGCCATGACGATCGGGTGAGCATTCCCGCTAAAACTCTGGCAGGATTTGGCTATCGGGGTCATATTTTTTGGGATACCGAAATCTTTATCTTGCCGTTCTTTACTTATACACAGCCAGCGATCGCCCGTAATCTTTTAAATTATCGCTATCACACTCTGCCAGGAGCGCGACGCAAGGCAGCCTACTACGGCTATAAAGGCGCAATGTTTGCCTGGGAAAGTGCTGACACGGGCGATGAAGTTACGCCCCGATGGGCATCACCTAATGATCCCTATGCAGAAGATATTCGGATTTGGTGCCGCGATCGTGAGATCCACATTAGCGCTGACATTGCCTATGGTGCCTGGTATTACTGGAAGGCAACGGGTGACGATGAATGGATGCGAGACTGTGGAGCAGAATTAATTCTCGACACGGCGGTGTTTTGGCGCAGTCGTGTGGAATGGAACACCAAACAGGAACGCTATGAGATTCGTGAAGTGATTGGCGCAGATGAATATCACGAACATGATGTCCATAACAGCGCGTTTACAAATCGGATGGCACAATGGCATCTCGAAAAAGCCATGATTGTGTTTGATTGGTTGTTTGATCACTATCCAGACAAAGCGATCGAGCTACAGCAAACGTTGCAACTCACGTCTGAGCGGCGATCGCGATGGCAAGATATTGTCAATAATCTTTGGATCTCTTATGACGCGACCACGGGATTGATTGAGGAATTTGAGAATTTCTTCAAAATCGAAGATATTAACCTAGCAGATTATGAACCGCGCACCAAATCCATGCAGTCCATTTTGGGCATTGATGGAGCCAACAAGCGACAGGTTCTCAAACAGCCAGATGTCTTGATGCTCATCTATCTCATGCGTCAGTCTCAAGAGTTTCCCTACGACCCCAAAATTCTCAAAACCAACTGGGATTATTATGCGCCGCGCACTGACATCACCTACGGCTCGTCGCTTGGACCTGCAATTCATGCGATTTTGGCATCGGATTTAGGAGATGTGCAAGAGGCATCCGATCGCTTCTGGCAAGCCGTTTTAGTAGACATTGAAGACACCAGGGGAAACGCCTCTGAAGGCATTCACGGCGCGTCGGCAGGCGGCATTTGGCAAGTCATCGTCTGGGGATTTGGCGGTGTGCAGTTAACCGAAACTGGACCTGTCGCAAATCCTCATCTGCCTCCTAATTGGACTCGACTGAAATTCAAGCTATGTTGGCACGGACAATGGCATGAATTTGACTTAAAGAATGAAACCCACAACGCAGACGTAACAGAACCTACTATGACCAATACAACCGATTCTTCAACGCCTGCTCAAAATTCGTCTGATATTCGAGGGGTTATTTTTGATTTAGATGGTGTTCTCACCGACACGGCAGAGTTTCACTATCGCGCATGGCAACGACTTGCCGATGAAGAGGGATTGCCCTTCGATCGTGAAGCTAACGAAGCGTTGAGAGGCGTGTCTCGTCGAGCATCGTTGCTCAAAATTGTGGGCGATCGTCCCTATTCTGAAGCGCAGCTACAAGACATGATGAATCGCAAAAACCACTATTATGTCGAGTCAATTCAGCATATTGCGCCAAAAGATTTGTTGCCCGGAGCGCGAGAGCTGCTGATCGAACTGCGACAAGCCGGAATCAAAATTGCCTTGGGTTCCGCTAGCAAAAACGCCCGTCCGGTCATTGAGAAGTTGGGAATCGCCGAGTTGATAGACGCGATCGCTGATGGTCACAGTGTCGATCGTCCGAAACCTGCTCCCGATCTGTTTCTATTTGCCGCCCATGAGTTGGGATTGCAGCCTGATGAATGTGTCGTCGTCGAAGATGCGGGGGCGGGAGTCGAAGCCGCGATCGCAGCAGGAATGAACTCGATCGGATTAGGTCCCGTTGATCGAGTGGGAGCAGCCGATGTAGTTCTGCCCGATCTTGAAGATGTTCACTGGTCAGACCTGCAAGCAAAATTAACTGCCGCAAACCGACAACCCGTTTCTCAGGCGTGATCTGAAACTTGTCAAAATGCCTATGGGGTGACAGCAGCCTTGATCGGCGGTTTAACCCCATTATTTTTTGTTCGCGTTTCAGCGCTTCTGCGAATGCGATCGCTCTTGCGGGTTCCACCTGCCATCTCATATTCGCGACTATCGTTGCCATACTGCGATCTCACCGCGTTCAGCAGTTGGTCGAGCAAATCGCCCATGTTGGCTTCCATGTCTTCGATTTTGAGCTTGGCTTCATCGAGCTTTCCGAGGGTGGTGTTGTAGTCGTTTAGTTTGGTTTGCAACTGCTCGATCTGGGTTGCCAAGACGGTGATATTGCAATCGTTGCCAAAGTTCATGGTTGGGTCGATGGCTTTGAGCTTCAAGATCCGAAGTTGACCTTTATCGAGAATGCGAGAAGTGCGTTGGGCGCGTGGCATAGTGAGATGCTCTTTTTTAGTATGGGTGTAGTGCTAGTTTGGCGCGTGTGACCCAAAAGCTGGATGCGTGAATCGCACAAAAGTGTGTGTTTCTTTGAAGAAGATTGGGGGTTGCACCTTGTGGTTTTCCGAAGCGGTTTAGCGTGAGTCAGTAGGTTTACTGCAAAAATGACGATGTTCGTCACGAATGGGACGACATTTGTTATGAATGGGACGACATTCGTTACAAACGTTGCGGGATTCACGAAGAATGGGACGACGTTTGTTATGAATAGGACGACATTTGTTATGGATGAGACGATGATCGTTACGAATGGGGCGATATTTATAACGACAGGAGAGGTGGTGAGATGAGATCGGGCTAGTTGTGACTCGCTTCAAAAAGGTTTCTGTAATCTTTCGGAAACTAGCACACAGGGACGGAATAATAAGTTACAAAGAAACTGTAATTGTTTACCTATAACTTATGGATCTGCTGACCGGAAGTGCGATCGCTAAACTTGCTTTTGATGAGTTTGTGAAGTCTGGAGCGGGAGAAGTCGCGAAGAAAGCCATTGGAGGCGCGATCGAGCAATTGCGATCGACGATTCGGAAGCGATTTGCAGGAAACAAGAAAGCAGAAGATGCGATCGTCAAGATTGAACAAGAGCGATCGCCCGAAGCTTTGAACAAACTCTCGGTGTATCTAGACGACGAAATGGACGATCCCCGGTTCAAGCAAACTTTGCAGCAGTTGGCGCAGCAAGTGATTAACATTGGTAAGCAGGAGCAAAACAACGCCACGTTTAATGTCGATGCGCGAGACAATGCGCGAGTGAATGCGATTAACGAACTGAACGCAGCCGATGTTAATTTTGGTGATCAGCGTCCATGACGGGGAAGCAGTTCGATATTGATGCCCAAGGTAATGCGCGGGTGAATGCGATCGGGGAACTACACGCCGAGAAGGTTGATTTTGGCGATCGCGTTACCGTTCAGTAGCGTGTTGCCGTGATTGGGCTTGATCCAATTCCGCCGGAACACAAGGCGGACAAGTGGATCGATCGAGCAGAGCCGCAGCAAGAGCTTTTGAATCGGGTTCAGACACAAGTAAGGCTGATTGAATTAGTCGCCGTGGGTGGGTTTGGCAAGACGTTGTTGGCAACTTGGCTGTTTCACAAGGTTAAAGGAGAGTTTGAGCGATCGCTGTGGCTAAATTTCCGCAAAGTGAGGTGGAACCCAAAAACTGGACAGGTGAATAAGCTCTAAACTTCCCACCCATGATAGGAATGGTTATGAGCAAAAACAAACGCAAACAGTACAGTTCACAATTCAAAGCAAAAGTTGCGATTGAAGCGGTGAAAGGAGAGAAAACCATTGCTGAAATTGCGAGTCAATATAGCGTGCATCCGACGATGATTCACGGTTGGAAACGGCATCTTTTAGAGGGCATGAGTGAGGTGTTTGAGCGAGGTTCCAACGCCAGCAAAGTAGAGCCAGAAGGGCAAGCCCACCTGGATGAGTTGTATCGACAGATTGGGCAGTTGAAGGTCGAGCGAGATTTTTTAGTCAACAGGTCGGCACGATTAGGGCTGCCGACCGAAAAGCCTTGGTAGAGCCTGACCATGAACAGTTGAGCATTCAACGGCAATGTGAATTGCTGCGGATTCCCCGCTCTAGCTACTATTACCAGGCGCTCGCTCCATCAGAGGAAGACTTGATGGTGATGCGGTTAATCGACCAGCAATATCTGGAAACCCCCTTTTACGGGAGCCGGAAGATGAGCGTCTTTCTCAAAACTCAGGGGTATGGGGTGAACCGCAAGCGCGTCCAACGGTTGATGCGAGAGATGGGATTAGTTGCCATCTACCCCAAACCCAATACGAGCAAACCTCACCCGGAGCATCGAGTGTATCCCTACTTACTGAGAGGACTTGCGATTACCCAAGCCAACCAAGTCTGGTGTACCGACATCACCTATCTCCCAGTCTGTCGAGGACACTTCTATTTAGTGGCAGTGATGGATTGGTATAGTCGTCACGTCTTGTCCTGGCAGATCTCCAACACTCTAGAAGTCCACTTTTGCGTGGAGGCGTTGGAAGAAGCCTTATCCAACTACACCCCACCTGTGATCTTTAACACGGATCAAGGGGCACAGTTTACAGCGAACGCCTTTACAGACTGTCTGAAAGCCTCTGGAGTTCAGATTAGTATGGATGGTCGAGGGCGCTGCCACGACAACATCTTTATCGAACGATTGTGGAGGAGTCTAAAGTATGAGTTGATTTAT
The DNA here is from genome assembly GCA_038231055.1 of Leptolyngbyales cyanobacterium. Lineage (GTDB taxonomy): Bacteria > Cyanobacteriota > Cyanobacteriia > Leptolyngbyales > Leptolyngbyaceae > Phormidesmis_A. Next base: position 500 of record JBBRMC010000206.1, on the reverse strand, counting down.
CTCAAAGCGTTCGAGGATGGTCAACACTTAAGGCAAGAGGTCAAACAGTGGTTTCGTTGGTACAATCAAGTCCGTCCACATCAAGGATTAGATTATCAGACACCAAATCAAGTGTATTGTGATAATCTAAAGAAACAAATGAAGTGACAAAGCAATCGAGACCTTGAACACGAAGGCGAATGGATCTAAGAGTCTCAATCCCTAGCTTATTCACCCCCTGAAAACTGTCTAGTCTTGGGGGTCCACTTCAGGGAGCCTCGATCTGCTGTGGCACAATGCTCGATCGGGCGAAACCGACATCTGGAATCTGAATAGCAATCCTTACAGTGGAGAAACTCCCCTACTTAAAGTTCCAGATCTGGGATGGCAAGTTCAAGCGACAGGTGACTTTAATCGAGATGGCGCTGTAGATATTCTCTGGCGCAATTATCGAGATGGAACCATTGGTTTTTGGCAGATGAATGGTGCCACTCTGACTGCGACGGTCTACTTACCGTCTG
>JBBRMC010000205.1:0-6343 GCA_038231055.1 Leptolyngbyales cyanobacterium | reverse complement strand
TATAACCCTTGCACCACGTGAGGAGTCAAGGCTTTCCCGCCACTCGCCAAGATGCCGTGGAGTTGAAGCAACTGAATCGCGGTGAGCGAAAATCCTTGTCCAAACGCAGTCGTGGCAATATCAACCGGAGACTCCACAAACGTCTTGTGGTCTTTTAGTTGCCCCGCCACCTCAAACGGAAAGTCAGATCCTGTAGTCTGTCCCAATCCAATCTTTTGCAGCCAACTGTAGTAGATATCGGGCTTCATCTGCTGCACGATATGCACCATGCCCACGTTGCTAGAATGCTCTAGAATTTGCGTGACCGAGATCGGTCCTCTTCCGCCGACATAGGAATAGTCAAAGTTTTGAATGGGCCAACTGTCGATGTAGATCTCGCCTTCATCATTAAAGACTTGATCAGGTTTGATTGCCCCCGATTCTAAAGCGATCGCCACATTAAGCGGCTTAAAGGTCGAACCCGGCTCATACAGGTCAGTTAATGCCCAATTCTTAAATTGCTCAAGTTTTGCCTTGTAATATTCATTCGGGTCATAAGACGGATCGCCCACCAATGCCCTAAGAGAGCCATCCTGGACATCCATCACCAAGACAACCCCTCGCTTGGCAGCATATTTTTTGACCTGTTGCTGAACAGCAACCTGAGCGGCTCGCTGAACTCGACCATCGATCGTCAACTGCAACTGCAAATCGTCGATGTGCAAAAAGCCACCGGGAACCTGATCGGGCATGACCATACCCATTCCAGTTCGGCTGAGGCGCACTGATTTGACCGATCGCTCCAGCAGATTTTTGTGGCTATATTCCACGCCCGCTTGACCGACTTGATCGACATCCACATATCCGACCACATCTGCCGTCAGGTTTTGTTGGGGATATAGCCGTTGCTGCTGTTGGTTTAAATCCAGCCCATCAAGTTGCAAATCCCGAATTCGAGCAGCAGCATTTTCTGCCAGCGAATATTCTAAGCGGATGCCACTCTCAGCCGAGTCAAGCTTGCGATTTATATCTGCCGCAGACTGACCGAGAATCGGAGCCAACTTTTCGGCAACCACTGGTTTTGGCAGCTTAAAAGCGTTTGGGTGAGCATAAAGCGTATAAACCGGATGGTCGATCGCCAACGTATTGCCATTGCGATCGACGATCGGACGACGCGGAATAAACGGACGCAGATAGGTCATCTGCTGCGCTCTCGCTTGTTTCAGCAGATCAGGAGACTGCACCACTTGCAATCTCACCAAATTGAGCGTCAGCAACACTGACCCTGTGACCAAAATTGCCCAGACTAATAGCAGCCGTCGATAGGTCGATTTCGCTTGAGGAATAGGCATTTGCCGCACCGACTTCACCACAGCCGCCAGGCGACGAAACTGTTTAGAGCGAGACGGGTAGGAGGGGCTGCCCATAGGTCAGAAGAAGTAAAGAGTGAGGGATGCCAAGATCAATGGGGGAGAATGGTTTATCCGTCCCTCATCGGTCATCTAATAGCCGAGTGGAGCGATCGGAGACGCTTGAGGAGCCGGACTTGCACCCGGAGCGAGCTTTCGAGCAGGAGCAGGTTGGAGGAAAATTAGGCTATCAGGGGTTTGAGGAACCAGAGTCGTTCCAGGACGCACCGCTTGATCGGCAATCTTATTTTTTAGGATTTCGCCGTTGGTAGTCATCTGTCGCTCGTCGCGCCGCAAATGCTCTAGCTTTTGGTATTCTTTGCCCCAAAGCTGTTGGGCATAAACCGTCCAGCCATAAACGACCAGCACCGATCCCGCTAGAGCAAACGTAGTGATCAGCGAGACTTGCTGCATTCTGACCAGCGATCGTAACCAGCGAGGCGGCGCATCCGGTGAAGGAAGCCGCCTCACCGTTGTGACATCGACCGACTGAAGCGGTCTTCTTGACAAGCGCTGAGAGGTCGAAGGTTTTGGAGAGGGCAATCGCGATCGATTGCGCTGACTAGGAGAATTTAGCGCAGCAGACATAGACTTTAGCAGCACTCCGATAGCAACACACTCACACCCAGATTTGACAAACCCAGGGCTTAAATCTCAGTCATCTAAACCGAACGTGATGTTAGGGTAGTGACTCAGAACGCCCCTTATTGTATCTGGAGTCTCCCAATTTGAGGACTTTATTTGAGAGACTGTCTACTTATCATGGGCAAAACTAGCCGACTCATGAGGCGACCATCGTCTAGCTGATGGAGATTCAATTCGGCACCCATCTGCTTCATCAGCGATTGGCAAATCGCTAAATGTAACCCAGGCGGTTTATCTAACGCCGAGGGAGCAAGCAGATCAACGGCTCTCCCAGTTTCTAAATCCTCTAGAAGACGCGGCTCGATCGTGCCATCATCAGTGATCGATAGCTCAATCCAGCTCGGATCAAGTTGGCGACACCACACGTCAACACGTCCTCCAGGCGGCAATCGATGACACGCCGTAAGCAGCAGTTCGTAAAGCACTAGCTCGATTTTGACAATATCGCCCGTGATCATCGCGTTGGTTTCATTGTGAACTTGTGACCAAATCTGACGCTGTTTAATCAGGGTATCGACCCGATCGAGCACTCGTCTCAGCAGACTGGCTAAAGAAACCGTTTCTGTTCTGACCTGCAACTGCCACTGTTCATCGCGAAGAACTTGCTGCATCGGGTCGATGGCATCGTTCAACTGACGCAAAAGTTGATGCTGACGAGTTGCCGCTAGCGCATCTTTTGGAGTTTGGACTTCTCCTAAGCGTTTGACTCCGGTTCTGACCGATCGGTAGAAATCTTCAAGGCGACGGTGCTTATACCAACTCAGCCGCTCTAGCCGTTCTCGCTGCACTTTCAGGTTTTCTGACAGCATCAGATAGCGACGCGACCAGGCAAACTGGCTGACCAGCGTGCCCAAGGCATTAAAGTGCCGATCGACCCAGCGACGATCGAGATGATCGGCAACGATCAAAATGGCAGTCGGTTCGTGCTCAGGAGCCGTTCGCAATGCCATCACTAAAAGCTGACCAATGCCAGGAGCGTTCAGCCAGTGCCGCGTCTCTGCCGGAACGTCGTCGATCGACAACGGCAACAACCCCTCATGCTGCAAGGCTCGATTGACTAAAGTGTCGGTATAGATCGAGACATTGAGAACTGGATGAAAGCTAAATTGCTTTTCGATGTTTCCAGGCTGAATCACTCGCCCTGTGCCGCGACCGGGAAACCATGAAACCAACGCCGCGATCGGAGCCTGAAGAATCTGTGCAATGTATTGCAGGGCCGATCTCTCTAGCAATTCTAACTGCTGGGTTTGCTGAATCGCCGTCAGCCCCCATTGGATTGTTTGGTAAACTTTTTGCTGCTGATCGTTTTGCTTTTGTAGCTGCCACTGCCGCAAAATCAAGCCAATCTGCTGAGCGACGACGTGAGTGAGTTCACATTCGGCGTTGCTCCAAGATCGGGGGACATCGTGACAGACTAAAACGACTCCTTCAAGCGTCTGTCCGGCGGCTGTGTTGCAGACTAGGAGAGATCGTACCCCTAACTCCAGCAGCAGGTCGCGCCAGACTCCTAAGCGCAGATCCTCTTCTAAGTTCTCGATCGCAATCGCGGCTAACGTGCGTTCGAGCATCTGCCAGTCAAGCTGAGTCAGTCGTTTGAGCGCGCCAAAAAGCGGACGGCGGTTGTTTGGGTGACTTTGATAGCAGACTTCAAACTGATCCATTTCTGCGTCGTATGCCAACACGAGAAAGCGATCGGTTTTAAGCCGCTTACCCAAGATCTCGGCGGCACTTTTTAACGTCACCTTCCAATCATCAGCACTGTAAATGGCGTGAGCGATCTGGGCGGTCAATACCTGGTCAAGTTTGGTTTGTTCGATCGTAGATTCCATCTCTTCTAAGGGGGCGACCAACGCGACGAGCTGCGCGGCTGCCCGCAGGTAGTTCTTTTCTTCCTCCTGCCAAATTCTAGATTCGCTGCCTTCTGCGGCAAGAAACCCCACAAGCTGATTTTGATAGAGAATCGGAGCCGCCATCAGCGATCGCGCCCGAATCTGCTGCATCAATCGGCTGGTCATATCTGCTTTGAGCGAACTCATCGCCTCCCCGATCGACACCACTTGATCAGATGCCAACGCTTGATAAAAGCTGCTCATCTCCTGCACGGTGATCCCTGCGGCAGGTTGGTTATCTTCTAACGCTCTATAGGCAGGTTTAGCGTTAGTAACTCGTCGCCAAAAATAGCGCTGCTGCCGTTCAAACCAATAAATGCTGGTGCGCGACGGAGTCATAAATCGATGGGTTTCTTCGACAATCGCTTCAAGGCGCTGACCCAGGTTAGGCAGCGATCGTAATTGACCCAATAAGTTGAGTAATGGCTTTTCTGGACGCTTAATTTGCTGTTGCTGCCATTCGGTTTCAACGCTGTCTAAGACCGCCGCTAAACCGCCCAACACGATCGACAGTTGAGCTTTTTCATCGGTGCTAGGAAAGTTTCCCCATAAGCGCGATCCTAAAATTGCCACGCCAAAGCAGCGAGTTTTATAGGAGATCGGAAACATCATCGTGCCTTGAATCGCCGATTTTTGAGCGAATCTGCGCCATTCACCCGCGCGCATTTCTTGCCGCAAATCAGCGATCGTCACCGGACGTTGCTGAATCACCACCTGCTCTAACAAGTCGCCAGAAGAGAGCGAAAACCGTTGTTTAAGGAAGGCGGGTTCTTCACTGTCAACTAGCTTGCCGCCTTTGCCAAGCAGACGATGCTCGACGCGATCGTAAAATCCAACCCAAACTAACTCATAGTTAAAACTGCTTTTGAGGTAGGTCAATGCCGCTTGGACTAAGACATCAACGTCGGTTCCTTCGCGTAAGATTTGCAGCACACGACTTAAGGAAACGAGTTGCTGGTCATAAGCATTTGGCTCTTTCGACTGACCCATGTTACGCACTACGGAGATACAAAGGTTCAAACCCTAGAGTGCCCTCAGAATAGACCGTTTTCACGTTGTGATACGGTTGCTGCTGACTGGCACTCAACAAATTTTAGACGCGTGACGACCTAATCACCATCAACCCGTCACAATGATTGAAGTCCTCGTTAATCTTCTCCATTGAATGATCTGTATCAGGCAATAATTCGCCCAATTCTTTTTTCTGGCATCAAAGCCGATCCTGAGTGGCTTCACCAGCAGACTCTGCGATCGCTGAACTGGCTAGATGAGGGAGTTCCCTCGATCGCCCGACAGTGGGTGCTGTCTCAGCTAGACCGCTCCTATTGCCTGAGAGATAATCGCCTCAAACAAGCCCTATGGGGGCAAGAGTTTGCGAACCCGATCGGGCTAGCGGCTGGGTTTGACAAAGACGGTATCGCGGCAAATATTTGGTCTGGCTTTGGCTTTGGCTTTGCAGAACTGGGCACGGTCACGTTTTACCCCCAACCGGGAAATCCACCTCCGCGTTTGTTTCGGTTGCCGGACGATCGCGCGGCTTTAAATCGGATGGGCTTTAATAACCAAGGAGCCGCCGCCTTAGCTGAGCGGCTGCAAGGATTAAACACCAACATTCCGTTAGGGGTGAATCTCGGCAAATCTAAAGTTACACCACTTGATGAAGCCGCAGACGACTATTTAGGCAGCTTCCAGCTATTAAAAGAGGTGGGTGACTATTTTGTAGTCAATGTCAGTTCGCCCAACACACCGGGGCTACGATCGCTCCAATCTACTGATCAACTCAAGCCCATTCTGTCTGCTCTCCAGCAAGAAAATCAGGGGCAAAAGCCTCTGCTGGTCAAGATTGCGCCCGACCTGGAGTGGGACGATATCGCTGCCGTGGTCGATCTGGCTCAACACTACAAATTGGCTGGCATGATCGCCACCAACACCACCATCCGCCGCGACGGGCTTAAGACCCAAACGCTGCAACCCACTGGAAAATCAGTGACGGACGAAGCCGGGGGCATCAGTGGCGCACCGTTACGCCAGCGATCGACCGAAGTGATTCGATTTATTTATCAGCAAACCCAGGGGCAACTTCCGATCGTCGGGGTCGGGGGCATCTTCTCGCCAGACGATGCGTGGGAGAAAATTACGGCGGGGGCAAGTCTTGTTCAAGTTTACACAGGCTGGATCTATGAAGGTCCTGGAATGGTGCGTCGCATCTTAAAGGGACTGGCGCAAAAACTTGACGATCGCGGACTCCATTCTTTGCAAGAGGCGATCGGACTGGATCACGTGAACCCTGAGCGCTAAAGTCTAACTATCTTATTGACAAACTTATTTACAGAGAGTTTGTCAACACGTTCCGTTTCATGACAGTATTGAAAAGCAACCCATTTTTGAGAACCCTGAGCAACGATCGTAGGAATGACCTCT
>JBBRMC010000204.1:0-6393 GCA_038231055.1 Leptolyngbyales cyanobacterium | reverse complement strand
TGTTCTACTACAATCTCGCTTACCCTAGAAGATAGGAATCTGATCGACACCGATGACCTATCAACCGCTTCATCACAAATATCGTCCGCAAACCTTTGCCCAACTGGTCGGGCAAGACGCGATCGCGACCACACTTTCTAACGCGCTTTGTCAACGACGAATTGCACCCGCCTATCTTTTTACAGGGGCACGAGGAACCGGGAAAACGTCAAGCGCTCGAATCTTTGCTAAATCGTTGAACTGCGTTGCGGTAAATGAGCCGACCGATGCCCCCTGTGGCGTGTGTGAAACCTGTCGAACCATCACTAACGGCTCTGCGCTAGATGTGATTGAGATTGATGCGGCAAGTAATACCGGAGTTGATAACATTCGCGACTTGATCGAGAGAGCGCAGTTTGCCCCCGTACAGTGTCGATACAAAGTGTATGTGATCGACGAAGTTCATATGCTCTCCAATGCAGCCTTTAATGCGTTGTTAAAGACGTTAGAAGAACCGCCCGATCAAGTCGTTTTTATCTTGGCGACTACTGACCCTCAGCGCGTGTTGCCGACCATTATTTCTCGCTGTCAACGCTTTGACTATCGCCGGATTCCGTTAGAGCCAATGGTTCAACATCTGGCAATGATCGCTGAAAAAGAGGGAATTGCGATCGCTCATGACGCGCTGCACCTGGTTGCTCAGATTTCTCAAGGTGGACTGCGTGACGCTGAAAGTTTGCTCGATCAACTTAGTTTGTTAGCGGGCGAAGTCACTGTCGATCGAGTCTGGGATTTAGTGGGCGCAGTGCCAGAACAGGATCTGATGGCATTGGCGGAAGCGATCGCGACGAGCCAATCAGAAGCCGTTCTCGACACCACGCGGCGGTTAATGGATCGAGGACGAGAGCCTTTGATTGTGCTGCAAAACCTTGCAAGTTTTTACCGCGATTTGCTGATTGCCAAGACCTCACCGACTCGCAGTGATTTAGTGGCAATCACGTCGCCTACTTGGAAAAAGCTCTGCACCTTTGCCCAAACGCAAGACTTAGGAACCATTCTCGCGGGTCAGCAGCATTTACGCAGCAGTGAGTTGCAACTCAAAAACACGACTCAGCCTCGCTTGTGGTTAGAGTTGACGTTGCTGGGGTTGATGCCTGCCGCGATCGGGGGTCAACCCATTTACCAGACTCAACCGTCGATCGTGCCCACCGCTCAAGAGACACCGCAAATCCCTAGTCCGGTTGTGCAAGAAGTTGCTACAGAACCACTTCAGGTCGTTACGCCAACTCCACCTCAAAACACAGCAACTCCGCTCAAGGGTGCTGACGGTGAACTTGCCGAAACTTGGCAGCAGATTCTCAGCTATGTGGATATTCCATCCACAAAAGGGATTGTCAGTGCCAATTGCCATCTATTATCGGTGGGCAAAGACGAAGTGACGGTGGGCGTTAAGGGTGAGTCGATGGTCAAAATGATTCAACGAATGTTGCCACAGATTGGCAAGGCATCAGCTAAGGCGCTAAAGCGAGGCGTTAAAGTCAATCTGCAAGTGTCAGAGGTGGGCACGTCGAATTCTGCATGGTCGATCGCCGAGCAAGATGCTTCGAGACCACCAGAGCAGTCTCCAATTCGTCCTCCAGAATTGAGTCGGCAACCTCCGCTAGAGCGGTCTGTACTTCCCACTCCCGCCGTTAGCGAAGCAGTAGTCCTCCCTCCCGCGATTGACCAGCCAGAATCGACCCCGTCTGATGGTGCTCAAACGAAAGGTTGGGAAGAAGATGAAGTCACCAAAGCCGCGAAAAGTCTCGCTTATGCGTTTAATGGTGCCGTTGTTAGTTTAGACGACGAGCTAGATCTGCCTGTCGATGCTGAGTTAGCGGTGCTCAGCCCTCTGATGGCAGACACGATCGAGCCAGATGAGGAACCCGAAGACGATGATGATATCGATTTCTAATCTTTAAATCAAATGGCAGTCTATCAAGTCAGACTTGTGAACTCAGATCGGGGACTCGATCAAACCATCGCTGTCCCTGATGATGAGTATATTTTAGACATTGCTGAAATGATGGGCATCCGGTTGCCGTCGGGATGCAAACAGGGAGACTGCTCGGTCTGCGTTGCCAAGCTGATTGACGGTGAGATTGACCAAGATGAGCAACTGTTTTTATGCTCTACTGAAATAGAAGCGGGATATACCGTGACTTGCGTAGCGTATCCCCGATCGGACTGCACGCTGCTCACCCATCAAGAACAAACGCTCTATCAATCTTCGCTCTATCACAAGCCAGAAGGCTCTTGACGTGAATTGAATCCTTGTTGAATCCACATCAAACAATCAGACTCATTTTTAAAGAGTTTAGGAGCCGCAATGTTCGTCAATTCATCGGGAGGATAGTGATCGTAGAAAACCTTTCCGGCTTGATGCAGCACGATGATGAGATTATTTCGATAGGTGTAGCGGTGTTTGAAATAATCGGTTTCACTATTGATCTCTGAGTGTTGCGTCAAATGTTCTCTAGCGATTTTAAGAATTCCCTCAATAGTGTTTGAGAAGGTTTCAGAAGGATTGTCAGCTTTGTGAAATCGTCCTCTGTGTCCCAAGTCTGACAAAAGCGTGTAGGATTGACATCCTCCCCGACTTGTTCCTTTCGTGCTTCGCACTTCAGTCACTGAAGTCGGGGATTCCAAAGATTGCTCTCTGAAATTCCTGCTTCAACGAGACAACTTATGCTCAATTGTTGCCAATTCAACACAGCGGTTGGACTCTTCACAGGCGTTTTCTGCATCAGGTGCAGCTGTTACGATGTGCCCCACCGTACTGATCGCTTTATTCAAGATGTTGATCGCGGCGTTGTGGTCACGGTCTACCACATATCCGCAGTGCGGACACAGATGCGTTCTCTGACTCAACGCCTTCTTGACTCTCTCGCCACAGTTTGAGCAATCTTGGCTCGTATATTGGGGCGACACCGCAATGGTGACAACTCCAAACACTTTGCCAAAATACTCAATCCAACGACGAAACTCACCCCAGGCGGCATCACTAATCGATTTAGCCAAGTGAGGATTCTTGACCAGGTTGCGAATCTTCAAATCTTCATACGCCACGAGGTCGTTAGACTTCACTACGCACCTTGCCAACTTGCAGGCAAAGTCTTTGCGTTGACGTTGAACTTTGAGATGCGCTCTGCCCAAACGGTTGACGGCTTTTCTGCCATTCGCAGACCCTTTCTGCTTGCGAGACGCACGGCGTTGAACCCGTTTCAATCGTTTCTCTGCATGGCGCAGGTGACGCGGATTCTCGACTTGGTTGCCATCACTGTCGGTCAAGAAGTGAGCCAACCCCACATCCAACCCCACCGTGTGCTTGGTCGGTTCCCGCTCTTCAATACGTTCTACATCCACACAAAACTGGACATAGTAGCCATCACTACGTCTCACCACTCGGACTCGATTGATCTGGTCAATCTGGTAGAAGTGCAGGTCGCGAGTGCCCCACAGCTTGAACCGTCCGGCTTTGAATCCATCGGTGAAGGTGATGAACTGTCGGCACTCAGACAACTTCCAGCCTGTGGTTTTGTATTCCACGCTGGCACGAGTTTGAGGGCGTTTGAATTGGGGATAGCCTTTCTTGCCCGGAATCTGCTTTTTGCAGTTCTCAAAGAAGCGCGAAATAGCAGACCATGCGCGTTCGGCGTGAGCTTGACGGGCTTGCGAGTTGAGCTTTTTGCACCAGGGGAATTCGACGTTTGCGGCAAGCTCTTTGCAGAGTTTGTACAGGTCGTATTTGGTGGTGCCCCGGTTGTCCATCCAGTACCGCAGACAAGAGTTTTGGACAAATCGAGCCGTGCGAATTGCGTCATTGAGCAACTCAAACTGCTGGGTTTCGCCCTTCAGTTTTGCCTCCAGCACCAACATACTTACGTTCTACTCGCTCGCGTAACTAATGCAAGTTTACTACAACTCTGCGTCAAACGTTCTGAGAGAGTGGCGACTTCGCGTCGCTGCATCGCCCTGGCTTTCATCCCCTCCCTGCTCCACTCCAAAACTCGCGTCGCTCTTTACTGCGTTGCGCTGAGGAAGGGGCTTTCTCGCCGATGCTGGTAACCCCTTTTGGCATAGCCTCTATCAAGAAACGGAACGTTTCTTGACAACAGGCAAAGCAAGCGCGGTTAACCTCAAGAGTTTGGAGCAAAACATAGATCGGCCGATCGTTCCGCCTGTCTAAACTGATTCTCTAAGTGGGGATGTCTTGTAGAACGTCCCCACCATTCAGCGTCTCACAGCGTTCCATACCCGCGCCAAACCCCCACCAACACGCCTTGAACATCTACCTGAGCCGCCGGAACTTCGGTGACAGGGTAGAGGTCTCGGTTGGGGTTGCCAGGTTGCAGAATCACCTTGCTGCCTTTGCGTTGAAAATATTTTAGGGTTGTTTTGCCTTCGACGCGGGCTGCGACGATCGCATTGTTCTTCAGAATTTTGGGATCGGGTACAGGCTGCATAATCACGACATCGCCATCATCGATCAGCGCGTCAATCATGCTGTGTCCTCGCACTTTGAGGGCAAAATGCTGGGGTTTGAGCAACAGGTTCGAGAGATCGAGATGCTCGACTTCGGTGTCAGAAAAGGTTTCAACTAGACTCGTTGCGGCGATCGCGCCCAAAATCGGCACGCCTTTGGGTTCTGGATGCAGGAGCCGAATTGTGCGAGCCTGCCCCTCTGTCCAAGAGATATAGCCTTTGTTTCGTAGATGTTCAAGTCGGCTCTGAACAGGAGCGGGCGACTTAAGATTCATCGCTGCCATCATTTGACGAATCGAGGGAGAATGCTGATGCTGATGAATGTATTCGGCTAACCAATCGTAGAGTTGCCGTTGGGCTTCGGTGAGGGATTCCATAACTAGTACAAACGATATGGGATTTTAGAACACTTGTATCATATATTTAGTACAATTGTCCAGTTATTTAAACTAAAGATTGTTAAGAACATTTGTATCATCCTTTTGACCGTTGTGGGGAGTTCTTTTGAAAAGAAATTGCGATCGTTCTCGGTGCAGTTCGTTTGCGATAATGTGAGTTGATAAAACGCTGTTTTAGATCGGTGACTTATGACTGCTGTTAAAACCACTCCTCGTCTCGCATCTCGCGTTGTCAACGGCATTCTTGCCATTAAGCCGCTCTTTAACCTGGCGAAATATCAGGCGCGTCAGATGATGATCAAACGGGCACAATCAATTGGAGTGCAGTGGGTTCAAGAAGCTGAGACGCTACGATCGCGGGACTGGACGGTCGAATTTAATCAGGTCAACAATCCCGATTTAGTCTATCCCGATTACTATTTGCGTCCCTTCCATGCCTACAACGAGGGAAATTTAGGGTGGGAGCCTGCTACTGAAGTCGAAGTTGCCGCTCACGCAGTTCATGCCCGAATTTGGAAGGATGCAGGCGCAGAAGGCGATTCTCGACTGAGGCAAAGCTATCACGACGTGTTAAAAGCTCAACTGCCCACCGTACCGAACGACATCGCCGACTTGGGCTGTAGCGTTGGCATGAGTACCTTTGCACTGCAAAAGACGTTCCCCAACGCCAAGATTACCGGAGTTGATTTGTCGCCCTATTTTTTGGCGATCGCTGACTATCAAACTCAACGCTCAGGCTCTCAAAATCCTCCCACTTGGGTTCACGCGGCGGCTGAATCGACAGGTTTACCATCTGCCTCATTTGATTTAGTGTCGGCGTGTTTGATGTTTCATGAGTTGCCGCAAGGGGCAGCGATCGAGATTTTTCACGAAGCAAGGCGATTACTACGTCCTGGTGGACATTTGGCAATCATGGATATGAATCCTAAATCAGAGATTTATGCCAAGATGCCGCCCTACATTTTGACGCTGCTCAAAAGCACTGAGCCGTATATGGATGATTACTTTTCGTTCGATTTAGAGGGGGCGATCGCTCAAGCAGGGTTCACTCAACCGACACTGACTTGTAACACTCCGCGTCACCGCACGATCGTGGCTCAAGTGAGCTAAAGAATTACAAAACGTTGTAGGGCAAGAGTTGTATCTGCCCCACAAATTTTGAGGACTTTATACGATCGCCATTTTCGGCTCACGCATCATCATCGCAATCCCATCTGATACACCTGCTCCGTAAACCTCACAGGAATTGTTGGGGCTTTCGATCAGTTTGACTCTATAAAGCTGTGCGCCAATGTCGCGAATTGGGGTTTCTAATAAATCGCGAATGTGGACTGCGATATTCTCAGCCGTAGGCACGACTTTTTCAAAATAGGGAATATCTTTGTTCAAAAATGTGTGATCGAATGGTTCAACGACGTGATTCTCGATCGCTTTCTCAAATGCCACCAAATCCGCTAACATTCCCGTTCGCGGATCGATTTCACCTTTAATT
>JBBRMC010000203.1:0-6400 GCA_038231055.1 Leptolyngbyales cyanobacterium | reverse complement strand
GTCAACTCTTGCCAAGACCGTTGATGCCCAGCAAGGCGCATTTTATGGGTTGAATGAAACAAATGGTCAGACTCAGTTAAGACGCTTAGGCAGTTATGCTAGTGAAGCTCAATCTCTGTCCGAGTGGATTCAGCTTGGCGAAGGATTAGTTGGGCAGTGTGCTCTTGAAAAGCGCACGATTCTCTTAAACGATGTTCCCAGTGATTATTTTCGGGTCACGTCAGCGTTAGGAGGTGTATTTCCTCGTAGTTTGATTGTGTTGCCTGTCCTGTTTGAAAAACAGGTGGTCGCAGTGATTGAGTTGGCTTCATTAAAAGAATTCACTGCGACGCATTTAGAGTTTCTGCATGAAGTCAGTGAGACGATCGGGGTATCGTTGAATACGATCGCGGCTGATATGCGCACTCAACTCTTGTTAGAAGAGACGCAAACTCTTGCTGAAGAACTGCAAGCCCAACAGGATGAACTGCAAGAAAGCAATCAGCAGCTAGAAGCGCAGGCGAGAGTTCTTCAGGCATCAGAGGTGCAGTTGCAGCAACAGCAAGAAGAATTGCAGCAGTCAAACGAAGAGTTGCAGCAGTTAAACGAAGAGTTAGAAGAAAAAGCAGAACTGCTAGAAGTGCAAAAGCAGGAAGTTGAACACAAGAATCAAGAAATCGAAGATGCGAGACAGTCGTTAGAGCAAAAAGCGGCTCAACTAGCATTGTCGTCAAAATATAAGTCAGAATTTTTGGCAAATATGTCGCACGAATTGCGGACTCCGTTGAATAGTTTGCTGATTTTAGCGCAATTGCTGAAAGAAAATTCTGGCGGCAATCTTAATGAGAAGCAGGTGGAATATAGCCGCACGATTCACTCTGCGGGCAGAGATTTGCTGGAGTTAATCAACGATATTTTAGATCTGGCGAAAATTGAGTCGGGCACCTTGTCGATCGAGCCTGAACGTCTTTCATTTGTAGATCTAAAATTCTTTTTAGAGGGCACGTTTCAGCAGCTTGCCCAAAATAAAGGACTAAGCTTTACGATTGATCTGGATGCCCAGCTTCCCTCAGTCATCTCGACCGATCCCAAGCGATTGCAGCAAATTCTCAAAAATCTCCTGTCGAATGCCTTCAAATTTACTGAGCAAGGAAGCATCACTCTTCAGATAAAAGTCGAAGATAGAGTAGAGCCAGCGTCTTCCCAATCTGAAAGTCCGGTGATCGCGTTCTCGGTGATCGATACGGGGGTCGGCATTCCGATCGAGTATCAGCAGGTGATTTTTGAAGCGTTTCAGCAGGCAGATGGCACTACTAGCCGCAAATATGGCGGCACGGGGCTGGGGCTGTCTATCAGTCGCGAATTAGCGCAGCTTTTAGGAGGGGTGATCACCCTGGTCAGTCACCCCGGAGAGGGAAGTACGTTTTCGCTCTATCTGCCTCAGACCTACCAGAAATCGACACTAGATAACAGCTCAGGCAAAGATAATTCACTTATGGAGTCGGTGCGTTCGCTCAGTTCAGCGTCTTTTGTGCCTGTGACAGAGTCCGTTTCTGCCACACTCTCGTTAAACGAAATTGAGGACGATCGAGACCTGATTCAACCGGGCAATCACCCAAGGCAGGATGAAAATCGTGTTTTGCTGATCATTGAAGATGACATTAATTTTGCTCGCATCCTATTAGATTTGTCTCGACAGCAGGGCTTTAATGTCTTAGTTGCGCTGCGAGGAGGTTCGGGGTTAAATCTAGCACGTCGATTTGTTCCCGATGCGATTTTGCTCGATCTTCACCTCCCGGATATAGATGGCTGGACGGTACTCGATCGCATCAAGCATGATCCCGATATTCGTCATATTCCGATTCACATTATTTCGAGTGACGATCGCTTGCAGCGTGGCTTCCAGCTAGGCGCGATGGATTATTTACAAAAGCCAATTTCTTCAGAGGCGTTAACCGAAGCGCTATCCGAAATTAAGAGTTTTGTCGATCGTCCGATTAAACGTCTGTTAGTGATTGAAGACGATGCTGTGCAAGCTCAAAGCATTATCGAACTGATTGGCAATGGTGACGTTGAGAGCACCGCCGTGGGTTCAGGAGCAGAGGCACTCGAAGCATTACGATCGACGCACTTTGATTGCATTATTTTAGATCTGGGCTTGCCTGATATGAACGGTTTTGAGCTAATGGAGCAAATTCGGCAGCAGTTCAGCCGATCAAGACCTCCGATCGTGGTCTACACCGGCAAAGAATTGACGCGCCAAGAAGAAACTCAACTGAAGCGATTAGCCGAAACAATCATCGTTAAAGACGTGCGATCGCCAGAGCGATTACTCGACGAAACGGCTCTATTTTTGCATCGAGTTCACGCCAATTTGCCTCAGCCCAAACGCCAAATTTTAGAAGACTTGCACCAAACCGACTCTATTTTGACAGGCAAAAAGATTCTGATTATCGATGACGATGTGCGAAATATCTTTGCAATAACCAGCTTGCTAGAGCGCTATCAAATGCAGGTCGTGTTTGCTGAAAACGGTCGAGATGGCATCGGGGCGTTAGAAGAAAATCTTGATGCTAGCATCGTTTTAATGGATGTGATGATGCCCGAAATGGATGGCTATGAGGCAACTCGTGCCATTCGATCTCAACCTCGATTTCAATCCCTTCCGATCATTGCGCTAACGGCAAAAGCAATGCAGGGCGATCGAGAAAAGTGCATTGAAGCGGGTGCGTCTGATTACATCACAAAACCTGTAGACACCGACCAACTGCTTTCGCTCCTGAGAGTGTGGCTCTATCGCTAATGGGGTTGTTTGCTTTAGGATAAAGTCTTTCTCTGCAAACGCACTGAAGGGACTTTATCGGATGTCTACTGAGATCATTCAACTGTTGGTAATCGGATTAGCCGCTGGCATTGCTGGCGGTATGTTTGGCATCGGTGGCGGAGCAATTATGGTTCCGGCAATGGTGCTGCTCATGGGAATGGATCAAAAATTTGCAACCGGAACCTCGCTCGCCGCTCAAATTCTCCCGATCGGAATTCTCGGTGCGATCGTCTACCAGCGCAATGGCAATCTCAACATCCGAGATGCCGTTTTAATCGCGCTAGGTTTATTAGTCGGCAACTTTTTTGGAGCGCTGTTCGCCAATCAGCCGTTTATCAGCAGCGAATTGATGAAGAAACTCTACGGCATTTTTCTATTCGGAATCGGGTTTCGCTATCTATTCTTCCGTTAACCGTTCCATCTGTCGTTGATATTCTTTCTCAGTCACCAACGCTTGAGTGGTTTCGACTCGATCGAGAAACATCACCCCATTAAAGTGATCGAATTCGTGCTGAAAAATTCGAGCTACAAAATCGGTCATTTCCATTTTTTGCAGCCTGCCCTGGCGATCGGTGTATTCAATCTCGATCGCCTGATATCTCGGCACCTGTCCCCGAATGCCTGGAATACTCAAACAGCCTTCCCAGCCGATCGCCGTCTCAGTCGAGTGAGACAAAATGCGCGGATTTAGGATTGCAGTCGGCTCCATCTCTGGCGCAGTCGGATAGCGAGGATTTGGGCGAGATGCCACAATCATCAACTGATAGGAATGGGCAACCTGAGGCGCAGCAATCCCCACCCCATTCGCTTGCTTAACCGTCCATAACAGATCATCAATCAGCGCTTGAATAGCCGGATCTTGAATGTCTAATATGGGCGCTGCAATCTGGCGCAAAATCGGATGCCCTAACTCGATAATCTCTAGTAATTCACTCACGGTTCAATCACCTCCTAAAGTAGATGGGTCAAACGATTTAGGAATTAGAATTTATTAAACTGCGAGAATTGCAGTTTCTTTTCGCTTCGTTTCCATCGGCTTCAGCCCCCTAAATCCCCCAAAATTGGGGGACTTGAAACCCCGAACCTGTCTTGAATTCCAGAAAGAATTTCTCGATCTCAAAGTCCCCCAGAATGGGGGATTTAGGGGGCGAAGTAATCAGGCAATAACCGATCGTATTGAATCCACATTCCTTAACAAATCTGTAGCGTGAGCATCCTGTCCCCCAGTAGGCAAGATGCCATCTCTACGTCTTATATTTATTTCCCTGCCCACTTACTCACTTTGAGCCGTCTGCGTTGGAAACGCTCCTGGACGCACTGCAATCGTCGTCGATCGACCATTGCGGTTGACTTCCACTTGCAGCGACCCGCCCACCGCACTCGCTTCTACCGCACTCTGCACTTGCTCTGCCGTTTCTACCCCTTGACCATTGATCTTTTTGATCACATCCCCAGCGCGTAGCCCAGCCCTAGCTGCCGGAGAATTTTGCATCACACTGTAAATTAAAATGCCGCGATCGTCCTGCACCGTCAAATTCGCTTCTCGATCGCTATTAATCTGCTTCTTCAGTTCAGGAGTCAGCGTCGTCATCCGAATGCCAAGATAGGGGTGATTGACCTTACCCGTGGCGATTAACTGCTGGGCAATCTTCTGGGCTGTGTTGATGGGAATTGCAAATCCTAGCCCTTGGGCACCGCCGCCAATAATCGCCGTATTCATCCCAATCACTTCGCCACGCTGATTTAACAACGGTCCGCCTGAATTACCTGGATTGATCGCCGCATCGGTTTGAATAAAGCTCACCCGCTTATCAGGAACGCGCACCTCAGCACTAGTGCGACCCGTCGCGCTAATGATCCCCGCCGTCACCGTGTTGTCTAACCCGAGGGGATTGCCGATCGCGATCGCCCACTCGCCCGGACGCAACTGATCTGAGTTTCCAATTCTCACCACGGGCAGATTGTTTGCCTGAATCTTCACAACCGCCACATCCGTCACGGGATCTTGCCCCAGCACCTTGCCCTGAAACTCTCGTCCGTCTTTAAGCTTCACTGATACGGTGTCTGCGCCGTTGACGACGTGTGAGTTAGTCAAAATCAACCCCTCACCATTAATAATGAATCCTGACCCGGTGCCTCGCTCGACTCTAGTAGAGGGCGTATCGGGCAACTCTGAGCCAAAAAACTGCCGAAAGAAGGGATCTTTAAAAATGGGAGGAATCTGAGTTCTAACGGTTCTAGACGAATTGATTCGCACCACAGCAGGACCCACTTGCTCGACTGCTGTTGCAATAAAATTTGGATCGGTCGCAGAAAGAACGGCACTCGTCCGGCTCTGAGCCACCTGTGTTTCAGCCGCTTGAGCAATAGCAGGCTGCA
This sequence comes from Leptolyngbyales cyanobacterium, assembly GCA_038231055.1. Lineage (GTDB taxonomy): Bacteria > Cyanobacteriota > Cyanobacteriia > Leptolyngbyales > Leptolyngbyaceae > Phormidesmis_A. Next base: position 1,218 of record JBBRMC010000203.1, on the reverse strand, counting down.
CAACAGGCACCGGATTGGATGAAGACAACCAACGATCGCCTATGACTGCTGTCCCGGCTCCTATGAGCGGCAGCATCAAATAAATCGCAGGCTGCTTCCACGAAAATTTGCGGGGGTTAACGGTCGAAGACTTTGAATCGTGCGGCATCTTCATTGAATTTCAATTCTCCTGACTAATCAAAACAGATCCATACCTTGAATCTAAGCTTTCTTTATGACAATTGGGTCGCGATCACATCACACCATTATGAATGTTGCGGCTTGTCGTAATTCCTGGACGCTTTCCCCAATCATTTTGCTCCCTGTTTTTGCAAGTCATTTCAGCCGTCATTTCAAGTTCATGCCTCAAACATGAGATTGACAAACCCCCTTGATACTGTGTAGCCACAGGTGAATGAATGGTAAGAGCGAGTTGACTGCTGCTAAGTGTCTAAAACTTTCACTCTATCTGAGCTGTGATAGCGATCGCTGTGCTCAAGAGATAGGGTAAAGGATGCTAAACGCAGTCTTCTCGCTCTTTTTTATAGTTTATAAAGTTCTTTAAATTTTTATCAACGTGGCTTACCCAGCGGTTTTAATGGCTGGGTTTTACTTTGTGAAGACAACAAGTAATTAGAAAAACTTCCTAATTACCATCAGCTAAATCTAATTCCTTAGCCTCGATCGGGCTAGATTGAATGACAAAAGTTGAGTCGCCAATCTATCAACCAAGAGTTTTGAAGAAATGCAACTTAAAAGATACCAAGAGTGGAAAAACTACATAATTCAGTAGATTTATCGACAACTCGCTGATTTAAGAATTGAGGCTTAGAGTGTTCTTAAATCTATCCTGATTCACCTCAAAAATCTTTGAAAAATCGAATGTAAAAAAATCACAACATCGGTGTAATATGAATCAAAAGCCTAACACTGAGCCAGGAAACCCTTCCTAAAGCAAGTTAGCAAGGTCAAGCTAGACAAACTCACCGTCATTATTTCAGACTCAAGTTGATGACCAAAAAGAAAAAGATTGAGCCTCTTATCGGCGAAGCTCTGCTCAAAAGAGTAAAAGATTTGGAGACTCTTAACAAAGAGGAAAAAGCCCGTGAGTGTGGCTACTACACAGTCACTAAGAACGGGGTTGAGCGAGTCAATATGATGAAGTTTCTGAATGCACTCATTGATGCAGAAGGAATTGAACTTGACGGGAAACAAAACACAAACGGGCGCGGCGGGCGC
>JBBRMC010000202.1:0-6422 GCA_038231055.1 Leptolyngbyales cyanobacterium | reverse complement strand
GACTGATATAACTGGCGAATTTTGGTCGCGAGGTCAATCTGTCCTTGATAATTGGGTCCATACACTTCCGTTACCAGGGTTTGCAGCACCGGAGGACCCGGAGGGATTTCGGCGACCTGGATGCGGGCACTGTAGCGATCGCCAATTTCCTTCAGTTTGGGACGCATGGCTTTAGCAATAGTGTGGCTCTGACGAGAGCGATCGCCCCTAGGCAAAAAGTTCACCTGAATATCGGCAACATTGGTCCCCGATCGCAAGAAGTAATGTCGTACCAAACCGTTGAAATTGTAAGGAGAAGACGTGCCGATGTAACTTTGATAGTTAATCACTTCGGGAACCGTCGCCAGATATTGTCCCATCTCGCGGGTGGCTCTAGCCGTCTGCTCCAGCGTCGTGCCTTCTGGCAGATTCACAACAACCTGCAACTCGCTCTTGTTGTCAAACGGCAGCATTTTGAGAATCACCAGCTTAAAGCCTGCGAATCCACCGACAATGAAGATCAGGGCTAATACTGTCGCCACCAGAAACGTGGTTCCCCGACGCGGATAATGCACTAACGGATACATAAACCGACGATATAGACGACTCAGGGCATCCTCGCCGTGATCATGGGCAGCATGGCTGGCACCACTAAAGACTCGCATCGTTGTCCAGGGAACAACAATAAAGGCGACTAGTGCCGAAAAGATCATGGCAGCAGAAGCACCGAGCGGGATGGGCAGCATATAGGGTCCCATCAATCCGCCAACAAACGCCATGGGTAAGATGGCTGCTATCACTGCTAGCGTTGCTAGGATCGTGGGATTGCCAACCTCATCCACGGCTTCCAAGATAATCTGCTGTAAGGTGCGCCGCCGATTGGTCGAGAGTTGCAAGCGCGTTTTATTTTCGGGCAATTGCAGATGACGACCGACATTTTCGACGACGACGATCGCGTCATCCACCAAAATCCCAATGGAAAAAATCAGCGCAAAGAATGTGACGCGATTCAGGGTGAAGTGATAAAAAACAAAGCTGGCAAGCGTAAGTGCTAAGGTTACGGGAATTGACACCGCCACCACCATTGCCTCTTTTCTCCCCATCACAAACCACATCAGCAGGGTCACAGAACCGACTGCAATCAGCATGTGAAACAGCAGTTCATTGGAACGTTCGGCGGCTGTTTCACCATAGTCCCGTGTCACCGTTAGATTGACGTTGCTGGGAATATAGTTCCGTTTAATTTGATCGAGCTTATGCAGTACATGGTGAGAGACTTGAATCGCATTGGCTCCAGAGCGTTTAGCGATCGCGATCGTCACCGCTTCGGTTTCTCCAACAGGCGTTTTGGATTTGCTCTGATTATTTTCGTTTTGTTTGCCCTGCCCAAAGAAGACATAGCTTGCAGGCTCTTCTGAACCATCCGTGACGGTTGCCACATCGCGCAAATAGACTGGTTGATTGTTCGCAACCGCAACCACCAGTCCTTTCGCATCTTCCGCCGATCGAATAAAACTTTGGGTTCTGACTAAAAACGATTGATTATTTTGATTTAAGGCACCGCTAGCCAGTTCAGTATTCTGAGCTTGAAGCGCTTTAGAAATTTCTAAGGGCGTGATGCCAAAAGCATTGAGTCGGGTCGGATCAAGATCGACTCGCAGTTGCCGTTTCTGTCCACCGATCAGCGTTGTTTCTGAAACATCTGGTACTTGCTTAATTTGTTCATCTAATTGCGATGCAATTTGCCGTAATTCTGCTCCCGTACTTTGTTCACCCCATAAGGTCAAAGTGAGAATTGGAACATCATCAATGGATCTTGACTTAATGAGCGGTTGAGAAACACCGGGTGGAATCTTGTCAAAATTGGCGTAGAGTTTGTTGTAAAGCCGAACAATAGAGTTTTCTGTGCTTTGTCCCACGAGAAAGCGCACAATCACTAGGGAGGAGCCGGGACGCGAGGTAGAGTAAACATATTCCACTCCTGGAAGTTCTTTAATCAACTTCTCCATTGGAGCCGTGACACGCTGTTCCACGTCTTTTGCAGACGCTCCCGGCATTTGCACAAACACATCAGCCATCGGTACGGTGATTTGCGGTTCCTCTTCCCGTGGCAAAATCAGAGTGGCACCAATGCCCAGTAGCAGCGACACCAGAATGATCAGGGGTGTCAGCTTGGAGTCGATGAATTTCTTGGCTAGATTGCCGACGAAACCTAGTCTGTGAGGTTTTGCAGGATCTCGGTCAGGATGTGCGCCATTGTTCATGTCTACCTCATCCTCCCGTTCATCATGGCAGACATTCCTTGCTCTGCAAACTGGGTCACTTCTCGCGCGTGTTCTCGAATAACGGCGACCATCGCAGGATTGTCAGATGTTTCCGTGACTGCAATGCCTTTAGAGGTAAGCTGAATTCGCCGCTGATATTTATTTGCAGACTGAGACAGGGTCGGCAACGTAGCACTCATCCCAATCATGGGAATGGGTTGGTTTTTGTTGACGCGATCGTACATTTTAGAGACATGGGCTTGAATCAAAGCCGTAACTTGAGGGCTATTTGATTCAGTCACAGCACGAATACCATTCGGAATTTCTGCGACAGTGCGATGAATTTGATTGTGGTAAGCAAAGAGTTGATGAATTGTTTGGGCATCGCCCCCTCCTCTCATGCCCGGACTGCCCATCATTCCTGGAGATCTTCTCATCTGACTATTCACAACTTGGGGAATTGCTAAAACCACAACTAAAGCCAGAATGGAAAGCCATACTAAAGTTCTGCGTTGCATTGAAAACCTCCTGAAGCGCTTAAGGCTGTGTTGTAATGGGTTGTCCGTCGCTCAGTTGCTCGATGTGATTCGTAATGATGCGATCGCCTGTCGTCAAGCCTGAAACAATCTCGACTTTTCCATTACGTTGTTGCCCTATTTTTACCCAACGCAAAACAGCAGTCGCTTGAGAGCCATTTGTATTCACCACATACACCCCTTGTAATTGCCCTCGTTGAATCAGGGCGTTCATGGGAATGAGAATGGTATCCTGTTTTGCACCTAAAGGCAGAGCAATACGCCCAAACATCCCAGAGATTAACTTGCCAGAATTGTTGAGCGGAATTTTGATCAGAAAACTCCGAGAGTTAGCGTCTGCGGTTGGAACAATTTGCTGAATCGTGGCTTTTAAGGTTTGATTGGCGGACTCCACCCGTACCTGAACCGATTGACCCACCCGCACGAAGCGTAAGTTCTCTTCTGGCACAGAGATTTCTAGCTGGAGCCGATCGGAATTTTCAATCTTCAGCAATGCTGTACCGTTCATGGAGTAGGGATTCGTTGTCTCACCCAAAGATGCCAACTTTTCAGTCACGATGCCATCAAAGGGAGCGACTATAGTGCCGTAGCTCTCATTGTTAGAGGCGGCTGTGACCCCGGATTTTGCTTGATTGAGCGCCGCCTGAGATTGAGCGATCGCTGCCTGGGACTGTTGGATACCTGCTTCTGCTTGAGCGACTTGTGCTCTAGCTTGATCCAACGCCGTCTTTGCCTCATCTAGATTTGCTTGCGAGACAGCGCCTTCAGCTCGCAGTTGGGCAGACCGAGTTTGGTTAATTTGTGCCTGTCGGAGGGCTGCCTGAGCAGACAACTTCTGGGATCTCAATTGGCTTAAAGATGCCTGGGAATGTGCCAGTTCTGCTTGCGCTTGGGCAACGCCCGCCTGAGCCTGATTGGTTTGAGCCGCTATATCCTGTACATCAATGCGGGCAAGGATATCGCCTTGACGAAACCGATCGCCCGCCTTAAGCGGAAAGTAAATGATGCGTCCGCTGACCCGTGTGGATAGAGTTGCCTGGTCAACCGGACGGATCGTACCAGAGAGTGACTGGGTATTGGCAAGCGATTGAGCACGAATGCTCAGGGTTTCAACGGCGATCGCAGCAGCGGATATAGCTTCTGGCGAGTGGGTCGAACGGGTGATTTGCACAATACCCCAGGTTCCCCCTGCCAGTAGCAAGGCACCGCCCAGCAGCAGTCCCCACCCCTTTTGAGAAAGCCCTGGTGTAGGAGACTGTTTGGGCTGAACTGATCCAGCCATGGTTTTATCGAGTGATTTATTCAGCGGTTCATTTGAGGTGGTATGAGGCATTGCTTTTCTCCTTTAAGGGCGATTGCCGCGCTGCACGGGATAGCCTGCACCTTGCCATGCCAGTAGCCCACCTTGCAGGTTGTAGACTTGACGGTAACCTTGAGTCACTAACCATTGCGCTACGACTGCACTGCGATGACCAGAGAGACAGGTGATGGCGATCGCCTGCTCTTTAGGAATCTCTTTCAAAATCCGGTTACGGCTTAACCGTTGCGCGGCTGGAATATGCCCCATCCAGTATTCCAGCCACCCTCGCATATCAATGATCAGCAGTTGTTTTTCCTGTGCTTTCAGTTGAGTAGGAGTTAGTAAAACTGGATTCGTCGATTGTTTCTTCTGTGCTTTCATTTTCATCAGGACTCAAAATCATTTCCATAAATCAGGCTCCATCGAAGTGATGAGAGTGTGGAAGAGTCAGCCATCCCATCACCTCAAACGATCGGAGTCAAAGGACGATTCTGTTCTACTGGTAAGGGTAAAGGTTCCACGAGTGGCAGCCCGATCGCCCGAAAGCCCCAACGCTCGAACCAGGGAATCGTCCAACCCAGGCGCATTTTCGTCAGGAAATAACGCTCAAACCCTGCCTTCATCCAAGACACCCAGATGCCGTGATAGGTAAGGGCACGGTGGCGATGTCCTGCCGCATCCGGTAGGAGTGGATCAGCTAAAAAGAGCGCTCCGGTATCCCCAAAATCTGCGAAGCAAACTGCCTGTAGCGTTGGTCTGAGCTGATCACCAGACGTAACTCCTAACTCCAGAGCGATATTATGGGCAACCGCCAGCGCCATTTCTTCGCTCATCAGCCCCACCTTGGGAGCACCCGTAGGAATCGGGGTTTGCTCCACGGCTTTCAGTTGGGTGATCACCCCCACCGCGTAAATCGACTCAAAATCAGGATGACGATAGGTCGGCAAGACGGGGACAAACCCCTTGGCATCGGTTAATCCTGTGGCTTCGCGCAAGAAGCGTGGTCCCCGAAAGGGCGGCAAGACCATCACAAATTTTGCTGGAATTTTTCGTCCATCTGCCAGATGCACCGCATCCGATTCAAAATGTGAAATCGCTGTATTTTCCATCAGCTCAATTTCCCGCGCTGCCATGAATTTCCGCATCAGCCAGCGGGAGTTAGCCATCCCACCGATGCCCAGATGTCCGGCGTAGGGTTCTGAGGTAATGAAGGTAATGGGAACTTGCGATCGCAGTCCCTTCTGCTTCAAAATGTGATGGATCAAAAAGGCAAACTCATAGGCGGGTCCAAAACAACTGGCTCCCGGTGCCGCACCTACTACAATTGATCCTGGATCGGCTAAGAATTTCTCCCAGGCTGCCCCCGCCAACACAGCATGATGAGGATTACACACCGATTGGGTATAGCCTCCCTCCGGTCCCAAGCCCGGAATCGCATCTAACGCCAGTTCTGGTCCTGTAGCGATCACGGCATAGTCATAGTCCAAGGTGCGATCGTTCATCGTAATTCGACGTGACTTCGGATCAATCGCAGTGACAGCAGCATGAATGAACTCAATACCATGCTGCGGCACGATCTTAGCCAAATCTAACTGGATTCGATCGAGGGACTTTAGCCCTAAACCGACCCAAGGCAAAGACGGCACAAACGTAAACGTCGGTTGGTTTGAAATGAGAGTAATCTGATGTTCACGCGGTAAAGTATGCCTCAGTTCATAGGCGGCAGGCAGTCCTCCCATTCCAGCACCAATCACAACAACATGAGCCATAATCGCGACTCCTAAAGATTAAGTTTTTAAGGTTGAGTTTTGAAATATCTCTTTGATGACGCTTGAAGTGATGATGAGTCAACTTGTGAGACCTCATCCTTTCACTCCCTCACTCCCAATTTTTTCAGTAACACGATCAACGGACACCAGTTGGTAAACGCCGATTGCAGCAGATTCAGCCCCACAAACGCAGTCAACCATAACCAGACTGGATTGCTTAACGCTAACGTTAAGCTCATGAGTACAATGCTGCCCGCAATTAAACGTATCCACTGATGCTGAGTCCAAGATCGCTGGCGACTGTTCATCGGCTTTAGCATAGCGTCCTCCAGAGAGTCGATAAAATTATTATACTACTATACAGTCATATAATATGATGATCAAAGTGACACAAAATTTTCACATGGTCGTCGGCATCGGTTCACCTGTACAACATCTTGACTCACGAGGACAGCACAACCAAATATGAGGTTAGGCTAGCGCCTTAGGAGTGAGATAAACGATATGTCTTCACTCCAATGGTTAGATCTACAGACTCCAAAAATAACGCTATCAACGCCACTCGTACAGGTTC
>JBBRMC010000201.1:0-6526 GCA_038231055.1 Leptolyngbyales cyanobacterium | reverse complement strand
ACTACCACATGAGTGAAGATTACCTTGTCAAGAACAGGACCAAAAACAACGATGGGCTTGTGCAGCAGTCCCTTCCTCATAATTTTTTAACTATTAACGAGTCCATATAGATAGAAACCATGCACAAGCAGCCTTGTCAAACATTAAACGGAAATCGAGCTACTAAAAGTTAGGATCTGAGCGAATCAAATCCTTCTGTAGCCTATCCTCTAGCAGATGAGTAAGACTACCCAAGAATACAACAATCTTTGGAGATCTTTATCTGTTACAGAAGGCAATATAAACGAGTTCTTATCTAGCGATCGTCTTCAGTTTGATAGAAATCGATTACGGAAACGGGTCAAAAAAATTGGCTTTGCAGTCTCGTGGGTGATAACCTGCAAAGCCTGTCTGACATTGCATCAAGCTGTCCAACTCATGCAATCTCGACGAGTTGAATTTCAAAGACTAAATCTTCGCCAGCTAGAGGATGGTTGGCATCAAGGGTGACTTCTGAGTCAGAAACGTCGGTGATGACGACCGGAATCGCCTCACCCGAAGGCTGCTGAATTTGAAGTTGTTGCCCTACTTCTGGTTCTAGTTCAGGTGGCATTTGGTCTCGCTCAACGACTAACACCATCTCCTCTCGGTGGGGACCGTATGCCTGTTCGATCGGAATAGTTTCTATTTTGGAATCACCGGGACTCATTCCCACAACAGCGACCTCAAAACCAGGAATGATGTTTCCTTCTCCGATCGTAAACTCCAAGGGTTCACCGTCAGTAGATGAATCAAATACTGTGCCGTCGTCTAGTTTGCCCGTGTAGTGAACTCGGACGGTATCTCCTTGCTGTGCCTGTGCCATGCGTTCGCTCCTAAGATGTAATTGCAATTTGCTCAACGATAGACGAGACGTGCGATCGTCCCCAAGTTCCTTTGGTTGGATTAGAACACTTTTTACTCTAGCGGTCGGAGTGAAAAACGAACCCGATCTAAACATTTCCGTAATCTCTGACTATGGCGTTAGGGTTATTTGGATAACCCACGATCGCCGCAGATGCCTCTCGATTTCCTATCTTTCCTCCTTCCCTTTAAGGGAGAACTGGCTGCCCTAAGTGCTGCCTTGATTTGGGCAAGTGCTTCCGTAATCTACATCGGGGTCGGACGGCAACTCTCTCCTCTAATTCTAAATTTCACAAAAGGCTGGATTGCCATAGTTTTCCTTCTTTTCACGCTTCTTCTGCGAGGGCAACTTCTACCTTCAGTTAGCGCGACTCATTGGGGTCTATTGCTCCTGAGTGGGCTTTTAGGCATCGGCTTTGGAGATACCGCTTACTTCAATGCGCTCAACTGCATCGGGGCGAGACGAACGCTGTTACTCGAAACGCTTGCCCCTTCGCTATCTGCCTTACTAGCAACGCTATTTTTGCAAGAACATCTCTCGTCAACCGCTTGGTGGGGAATCGGACTCACCCTCACTGGCGTGTTTTGGGTGGTGGCTGAACGGGTTCCTGAATCGGATCAATCTCATTTTCGTCCCTGGCTAGGGCTGTGGTTCGGGTTGCTAGCTGCCTTGGGGCAATCGATCGGAGCGGTGCTTTCAAGGGCTGCCTTAAGGGGCACCGAGATTGACCCGCTTTGGAGCACGCTCATTCGGCTCGTAGGGGGCACGATCGGACTGGCATTATGGATTGCGATTCGGCAAACTCCTACAGAGATGTTAAAACCTGTAAGGTCTCGTCGTCTGTTTACGGTCGTTGCGGGCACTGCTTTCATCAGTACCTATCTAGGAATCTGGCTACAGCAAATTTCGTTGAAGTATGCCGCGACAGGAGTGGCACAAGCTTTGACCAATACCAGTCCACTTTTTATTCTTCCGATCGCGCTTTGGATGGGTGAAAAAGTTAGCCTCAGAGCTATTCTAGGCGTTGCTGTGAGCCTCACAGGAGTTTGGTTATTATTCAACAGGGCATAGGTCATCTACTAGGCTCATCTCCTCAGGTAGTCATAAGCACTAGCTCACCTTTTTCTCTGTTTGTATAATTTTAGAGCCAGTTAAAGTGCAAGTGCGTCGCAAACCTTGAAGACTTAAAGCTTGAGAAGCTTGATCTTCCGGACAGGTGTCTTTACTCGTTGCCTATGTCTTTTAAGTGCTATCCAGCGCTGCAAAGTTTTTGCCTGCGTAGCAATACTCATTCCTGAAATGTCGTTTTGGCTACTTCGGTATTCACGCTTATGAAATCCCATCTACCGACTGATATTGGTATAGAAGGTACTTTAGTCCTACCTGGATGGGATAAATAGGCTAAAGGAAGACTGCCTAACGAGACAATCACTACCTGACCAGTTAAATCATCTATAAGGAGCGTTGTTGCAGTGCAGCCACTCTTACTTCTTCCCATCGCTTTTTACTGTCTTTTAATGCCCATTCTGTTTGTGAACTGGCTAGGCTTCTTTCAAGAAGATACAGAGTTAACCCAGAGAGAGAAGCGGCTTTCGATGGGAGTGATCGCGATCGCTACGCTTTTATGGCCAATTGTCATTCCCTTTGCTTATTTAGAGCTTCTAGGCAAGTTTCAAAAATCTGCAAGAACAACTCGTCTGTATAAGAAAATGCTGGAAGCTACGACCAATTCTCAGCCCTGTTAATGGGCAACTATTCCTAAAAGTTAGGCAAAGTTTCTCAATCCTGTCAGGTTGGAAGACTCTGCCTAATTTTATTGAAACTTAGCAACTTAAAGTTATAAATTCTATCCTGCGAGTGAGGCTAGCTCCTATCTGCCTCTAGTCATGAGTTACAAGCGTATTAGGAGCGAGAAATGTAACCTCTCATACCTTTCTAAGGGAGTGTTTAGAGGATTAATCAGCCCTGTTATAATTCTAGAGTTTGCTAGATTGGTCAAAGATTGATGACAAAGTAAATCTGACCGTAATTTTGTCTTCAAAGTATCAGAGATTTACGAATTAGCTATCGTAGATTAATACTGATGAGTTGCGTGCCAGTCGATATTGGCTGACCAGCTTCAAACGTTTTGAATAAATTCGAGTGGGTAGCCTAATCTGAATGCGGGGTTGACCGGTTTAATCTGGGAGATCCTCCATTCAAAGCGGAGGAACCAACCTTATCTTGGGGCGAGTCTCAGAACTCTGAGAGAGACACCTTCCAGTCTTAGCCCGTCAGCTAACTCCGTCGGCAATGGGAGGAGTGCCCAAGACTTACGCTTTTATAAGCAACAGTCGTTGGGGTCTCCTGGTTGATTTCTTAGCGTTGCTTATTGAAGAAACGCTGGAGGCAAAAACCCTGACCCACCTCTCGTAAACCCTGACAGTGAGAGGTCTTTATCGTGAATATTCTAGCCATGCTTGTGCGTCTTCAAAGCACACTAGGTCGTAGCGACTTAGTGAATCAAATGGTGCTTTTGCCACAAGCGCGATCGCTTCAGACTAGCTCTGAGCAAGACATCAATTTGGTGGTGGGCTATTCGAGTTCTCCCCGTAGCCAAACTGCGCTCGATCTAACGTTGTGGATTGCTCACCAAACCCGGTTGGCAACGAGAAAACAGGTCACAGTGCAGGTCGTCTATGTGGTTGATAACCGAGCAAGCCAAAAGCGAGCAACGAGACTTGCTGTAATGGCAGACTCGACGCAGCGATGGGCACGAGAGCCACAAGACCAGCCTGCTCTTCTCTGTGTCGGTCCTCAAGATCGCCCCGGAAATGCATTAGCTGAGTTGCCTGATCTGCTTGAGGTAGGCAGCCTCAATCTTGAGATGGGTATGGCGGATGTATTTGAACACGCCGATCGAATTCTCTGGCAGGCGCGTTGTTTAGCCGATGAGTGGCGTGGTTCTCTCAAAACGCACCTACGGTTTGGCTCTGTTGACGACGAGTTGACGAGTGTAGTTCAAGCCGAGTCAGCATCTCTGCTGATTTTGGGCTGTGAATCTGCCCAGCATCCGTTAGTGCAGCAATTAGGAAAGACGTTTCCCTGCCCTGTGTTGGGCATTCCCTCTGCCCTGGATGAAGACTCATTGAGTTAGTTAGGATCGTGGATTAAATAACCTGTAAGACTTGTGAGCGTCTTCAGCCCTCATCCCCAAGGAGAAAGGAGCTAGAGTCTTGTTCCCTCGCCTTGGGGAGAGGGCTAGGGTGAGGGTGAGACGTTGCACCTTAATAAATCCACGTTCCTTAGTCTCAGCGATCGGGCTTTGGTGACATTCTTGTTGATGCCCGATCGCTGATTTTAATTCTCAACTCGATAGGGAGTCTCTTGATTCATCAATCTGAGACGCTCGTTGAGTTGTAATTTTTCCTGACACTTTTGAGCGATCGCCTCCAAAACTCGTGCGGCGACTTGAGTCGCTGGCTCATCTGCTAGAGTCGTGACTTGCACATCTGCCTGAGAATAGAGTGGGTGACGATGCTCTAAGAGCGTTTGCAGTTTTTCCTTAAGCTTGGCGTTCTGATCTTGAAGAAGTGGACGACTGGTATCGTGCTGTAGCCGTTGATGTAATTGCTCGATCGGAACGTCAAGCCACACGACGATTCCATGACGTAAATAGCTCCAGTTTTCGCGCGTTAAAACAATTCCGCCGCCTGTGGCGATCGCTAATCGAGTGTGGTGTGACAACTGGGACAAAACCTGAGTTTCTATCTGCCGGAAGGTTGCTTCTCCAGATTCGGCAAAAATTTGAGTGATTGGCTGTCTTGCTGCTTGCTCGATTACGGTATCTGTATCAAAAAAGTGGTAGTTGAGTTGTTCTGCTAGTAAGCGCCCGATCGTGGTTTTACCAGCCCCCATCATGCCGATGAGATAAAGATTGACTCCTTTTAACAAGAGATTTTCCTAGATAGATGAGTGAGTTTTCTATTACTACACTAGCGTCAAGTCGCCTCGCTGGGATCAGGATTATAATCTATAGCCAGATTTTAGTTAAGAATTCTTAACCCAAAAACTTGTCATTAAAGTATCAATAAATACCGAATTCTGGTGAGCTTTGGTCAGTTTGCTTGAGCTAGTCTATGAGAACTAATAAGTTTATCCAAAAGCGGTCATGATTCCTCGTTTACTTGCTGTGTCTCTTCTCAGTCTTGGGCTTTCTGTTTTCTCGACAAGAGCGATCGCAACTATTCCTGCTCAAGCGGTCAACTCTCCAGTAAAACAACTAGATTTGAAGCAAATTAGCAAACCGGATGCGGTGAACGGTGCCATGACCGATCAACTGTTAGGGATGTTGGCAATTTGCCTGCTGATCACGCCTGTTTTAGGAGGGGCTGCCTATAAACAACATCTTGCTTACTGCAAAGCGGTTCGCTATAACAAAGTCGAAAGTTTAGAAAGAGTTTGGAAACTGCCATCGAACATTAAATAGCCTATTCATATCGCGATCGCGATTAGTCAAAGTCACCATCTCTTTTGTCTGGGTCAAGGTTTCGATAGGGTGGCACAATGACTCGAAAGTCAGCATCCACGACTGATTCAGGCTTTCTCGGCTCCGATTCTTGAGGAGCGCCGTAAGAAAAATTTGAGCGATCCGATCGAGGTTCCTGCTTTGAGTCTGCGCGTCGTTTGTCTGACTTCCAATCTTTAGGGCGATCGTCTGACTCGTCATCAAACCAGTCTGAAGCATCTTCTTTCCAATCAGAGCCATCATCTTGGGCAGTTGCAGGAGGTTTTGCTTGCCAAGCGGTGCGAGTTTGGGCAGGTTCAGCGTCTCTAGGAGCCTGATAATAGCTAGTTGAAGAATTCTGTGCAGAGGCAGGTCTTCTACTCCGTCCTCGCGTTTGTCTTTGGGCGGTGAATCCGGTTAAGCGAAACAGCCCAGCAATGATTAGGGTAGTTAGGATGCCTGCCGCGATCGCACCCAAAATCCATAGCGCTAAAGGAAAGGTTGGCGATCGAACTCCCAAAAATACTAGCTGCATGGCGGGTGCCCAATTTTGCAACGCAAAGAGGAGCAGAACGGCTGCCATTCCTAGCAGGAGTATCAGACGAATAATCGGCATTTTTGACAAAGAGGAGAGAGTTTTGAGTTAGAGGTAAACTCAGAATCCAAGAGTTAGAACCCCAGCCTGATCCTATCCTTCTTTCCAGCGATCGAGGGGCACACAGTCAATGTCTAGCTGATCTAAGGCGCGAGCAACCACAAAATCAACTAAGTCTTCGATGGTTTGGGGGTTGTGATACCAAGCAGGGATGGCAGGGACAATGCGGGTTCCGGCTTCGGCAAGGGTGGTCAAATTGCGGAGGTGAATCAAACTGAAGGGCGTTTCGCGAGGGACGATTACCAACTTGCGACCTTCTTTAAGCTGCACGTCAGCCGCTCGTTCTAACAAATCAGAACTGAGTCCGGCGGCGAGTTTGCCGACGGTGCTCATGCTGCATGGCATGATCAGCATTCCGATCGTGCGAAATGAGCCACTGGCAATGTTTGCGCCCACATCTCCCCATGGGTGACAGGTGAGTTTGCCTGCGGCTTCAACTCCACACTGCTGCCGCCAAAACGCCTCTTGTTGCGTTGGTTCGGGCGGCATCCGAATACCGTTT
>JBBRMC010000200.1:0-6533 GCA_038231055.1 Leptolyngbyales cyanobacterium | reverse complement strand
CTCACTACCTGATGCAGCTATTCACAGAGTAGGTGCTCAAATCAGGGGAGTTCTAGCGCGATCGCGCCCAGTGTTCCTTTACGGAAATCGTTGAGAATCTGACGCGCCGATCGTTCAACATCTCCTTTATATTTCCGTTCTGCTAAGGCTTCTAGGTAGCTTTCCCCAGTGAACTCAGTTGCCTCGACTCCGTATCGGGTTGCCAGGGAACGATCGCTCTGCAACTGTTTCAGTAAATCGACGAGCGATGCAGCCACGCGCTGATTGTCATAAGCCGCTTCCCCAATGTCATCACAGATCGCCAGTTTGATTGCCGCTTCTTGGTCATTGAGCTTGTTGGGCAAAACGCCCGGAGCATCCAATAATTCAATCTGATCAGAAATTCGCACCCATCGCAATTGACGAGTGACTCCTGCACGACGAGAACTTTCGACTACGCGACGGTTGAGCAGTCGATTAATCAACGCCGATTTCCCTACGTTGGGGAAGCCGATGACCACTGCTCGAATCGGTCGAGGCAACATCCCCCGATCGCGCCGCCGATCATTTACCTGTGCGCCCGCGTGCTGCACTGCCTGAGCCACTGCCTCAATGCCCTTGCCGTGTTGAGCGTCAGTAAAATTGGGTTCTTGTCCACGCGATCGAAACCACTGCGTCCACTGCTGCCGGGTTTGTGCGGGGATCATGTCAGTGCGGTTGAGCACTAAAACTTGCCCTTTGGTGCCGATCCACTGATCGACTTGAGGGTGATGAGTGGACAGGGGAATTCGTGCATCCCGCACCTCTAAAACCACATCGACTCGTTTGAGCTGCTCAAATAGCGCTCTTTCTGCTTTGGCAATGTGACCGGGATACCATTGAATGGGAGGGGAAGACATGGGAGGGATGAAGGGATGAGAGTGAATACTGAAAAAGAAGACTTGCTCTCAATGTCAGACTTCTATCTTAGAGACTTTTCAACTCTTATCCTCGTTTTAATCTTAGGAGGTTTCTCTTGCCCCACTTTTCTAAGAAGCTTGCTCCTCGATCGGTCACCCAAGCTCAGCCCCCGTTGGAATTTATTGCTCCAGATCTGGATCTCACAGTGGTCAATCTCGTACAGCGTTCCCTGCCGCTCTGGATGCGATTTAAGACTCCTCTGACTCGCGTCGAAGCCAAAAACGTTGAGCAGTTAGCCCATCTCTATCAACAGTTTCAATCGGGCAAGGTGCGATTACTGTTCGCATTTCGTCATCCTAGCGTTCACGACCCGATTTGTCTGGGCTATTTGCTGCACTATTTAATGCCTAAAGTGGCGCGGCAGCAGGGAATTCGGCTTGAGACTCCTACTCATGCTCATTTTATGTACGATCGCGGCATTCCCTTATGGGCAGGGTCGCTGACGGGGTGGATCTACTCGAAGCTGGGCGGTACTCCAATTCATCGCGGTAAGCTCGATCGCGTTGGCTTACGGTCTGCCCGTGATCTGTTTGCGAATGGGGCATTTCCGCTTTTGGCAGCCCCTGAAGGTGCCACTAATGGACATAATGAAACCGTCAGCCCTTTAGAGCCAGGAATCGCTCAACTTGGATTTTGGTGTGTAGAGGATTTGATCAAGTCGGGACGATCGGAAAAGGTTCTCATTGTGCCGATCGGGATTCAGTATCGCTACATCACACCTCCTTGGAAGGCTGTCGAAAAGCTGCTTAGTGCCCTAGAAGCCGATAGCGGACTGTCGAAAAGGGTGAACGATGAAAGTAGAGGAACGAAAGAAGGGCATCTATATCGTCGGCTCTATCAGTTGGCAGAGCATTTGCTAACGGTGATGGAGGAGTTTTACACGCGATTTTATCACCAGACACTGCCGACGACTGCTGCAAAATCTTCTGAGATTGAAGGCGTTTCTCCTGGCTCAAACGCAGAGTTTGCCATTCGATTAGAGGCATTGCTCAATGTCGCGCTGCAAGTGGCAGAACAGTATTTCAACATTCAGCCCAAAGGCAGCGTCATCGATCGCTGTCGCAAACTCGAACAAGCTGGATGGGATTATGTCTTTCGTGAAGACTTACACCTAGAAACGCTCTCACCTTTAGAACGAGGACTCGCCGATCGCGTCGCTGAAGAAGCTAACCTCCGCATCTGGCATATGCGATTGGTTGAGAGTTTTGTCGCCGTTACGGGCAAATACGTTTTAGAAAAGCCCAGCGCCGAACGCTTTGCCGAAACGACGTTATTACTGTGGGATACCATCACCAAAATCAAAGGCGGCAATGCCTTTGATCGCCCGAAATTAGGCAAACAATGCGGGTATGTGACGATCGGGCAACCTATCTCAGTTTCCGATCGTTGGGACACCTATCACAGCAATCGCCGCACTGGAAAACAAGCTGTTTCTGATCTCACTCAAGACCTGCAAACTGCATTTGAACAGATGATCTTCTAAGGCAGGTCTCAGGAGACCGTCTGAAGCCTGATTATGGAGGTGGGGTCTGCTCTGGAGCTTGTTTGGGCTTGCTGCCTGTGTTGCGGACGTTAACGATCTTGTTTAACAAATCAAACCAGAAGGGGGCACCCATCGCGATCGCGATGCCACTTAACGCCCAACCGAGCAGCATCTTCAAGCTCGACCAAGGACGTGTAAAAGCCATCTGTGCCGTCAATCCAATCTTCTCGAAGAAGGAGAACGCGCGATTTTCGGGTTGACGATTAAGACAACTTGCAAACATCGTGCTCCATTCTTGCTCACTGGTCACGTTTTCTTGGTTGATCGGGGCAGCAGGGGGGCAGTCAAATTGCTTTGATAAGTTTGCCGGATTCCAGCTAATGGGCAGCGCTACATTTCTCAATGCTAAATCGGTTTGGTTGCGAATTTTGTCTAGATCTTCACGCGAGGCAGGACCGGTTCCAGGAACCAAGTCGCCTGCTCGTTTTGTGATTACTTGTCGTAGATTTTCATCGCTCGAAAGACGATTGAACACATGGAAGGTGTCGGCATTGACAAAAGAAGCGATCGCAACGCCAATCAGAATAGCAACGCCTTTTGCATTGCGTTTATACACTCCTGAAGCCCTTGACATAGAGCGATCGAACCACAGTGAAACTTCTTCGCGCAGTTGATTAATGTCGCTCTCAGTTTGCTGGACTCTAGTTTGGGCACGTCTCGCCAAAACCGCCAAACTTTCTCTCACAGAGGCAGGGAGTTTGTTCAGCCCTTTCTCAATCTCGACATAGGATTGATAATCTTGATAGAGCGTATACTCTTCGTCTGATAGCTCTCTAATCGCAGCGTTACGAAAGAGATCACGCTGTTCATTGGCTAAGTCGTTTAACGTCAGATTTGTAGGAGGATCTACCGCGTTGTTGTAAGCATCAAGCTGTGCGTTCACTGACGCAGCTATTTTTTCATCAATTGGCGGCAACTTTGTTCTAATCGTTGCATAAGCGTCGGTGATCTCTTTATGGACATCACTCCCTTGATTCACCATGTCCGCAATTTCAGATAGCGAAGGTCTGAGTCCACCAGAGACGATCGCCCGTTCGTTGTCTACGCCAAAAATTCCCAGCTTAAAAGATTTTAGACGACCGATTAAAGGCACTCCTTCTGCTTCATCAGGATTTGCTGGAGCACCTGCCAAAATGAAGCGATCGAGGCTTTCTCCCATCCGCTCAACGCAGGTCTTTAAAGTGGCTTGCTTCGATCGAAAGTCTTTGAGAATGTCTTGATAATCCGTCACTAAGCCCACAAAGTTAGAATCGGTGCTTAAATCTGTTTGATCAGGATTTGCCTGCTCGACAATCTGCCTAATTTTTCCAGCTTCCCAGTTGCTTTTGAGGTCCTGACTCGTCGGAATCTCAACTCCGCCGTTGTCATTGATTTTATAAACTCCGACCAAGCGAGTTGCAAATTTTTCTAGTCTGATTTCTGTGAGCTTATCGGTTAATTTAGAGATTCCCAGTCGTTCTAACAGAGAAGTCGCAAATGTTTCGGGAGCTATATAAGACGGTCCTGTGGCTAGTTCTTCTCCATAGGCTCCTCGACGATTGTTTGGAAATAGTTTTGTTAACTGTCGAAACCACTGTGCGATCCCTTCTGAGGCTCCCTGATTCACATTTTTTAGCAGTGGGTCATTATAGAGTTCATCCACTAGGCTTGTGACCTGCTTCTGCTGCTCAGAAACCTCTATACCCCCACCTAAGAGAATCTCGATCGCTTCTTTGAGATGCTTTGCCCGCCACTGCAATAGAGTGGTGATTAGCTCTTGAACTTCAGACGCGAGCAAACTCAGAATTAAGTAAATAAACACTAAGCCGATCGCGACATCTAAAACAAAGGGTAGATTCATGCTCAATCACTCTGGGGGCTAAGGAGGCATTTGGTCATATACTGACAAGCCAATATACAAGCTTTTTCAAACGCGGCTTACTTCCTTAAAAAAAATTAAGCCCCCAATTTCTTGGAGGCTGTTTAAAAAAAGATTCAGTATCAGCTTTAAAAAATGTAGAGCATCAGAAAGAGGATGACCCACACAATATCAACAAAGTGCCAGTAGACCTCGGCAGCTTCTACACCAAAGTGATCGTTGCTGTTGTAATGTTCGGGCTTCAGCGATCGCCACAGCACTGCCAGCATTAGCACTAGCCCAAAGAGAACGTGCAGTCCGTGAAAGCCTGTCAACACATAGAAAGTGCTGGCGAATAAGTTAGTCGTCAGCCCAAACTCTAGATGAAAGTATTCATAGAGTTGTCCGGCTAAGAAAACAGCGCCCATTGCAGCGGTGATTCCAAACCAGAGCCGCAGACCTTTCACGTCATTCTTTTTGATCGCCGTATCAGCCTTGTGAATCACAAAACTGCTAGACACTAGAATGGCGGTGTTGATTCCGGGTAACAACAGTTCGAGGCGAGGTGTCCCGGCGGGAGGCCACTCAGTCGCCACCGATCGAAAGGTGATATACGCCATAAACAGACCCAGAAAAATCATGCCCTCCGCAACCAGGAAGACAATGACACCCAGGAGTCGAAAGTCGTGGTGCTCTACTCCATGAGCGGCGACTACTTCTTCGTCATAGTGATGATTGAGAGCCGTTTTTGCGGAATCGAGGGTTGAACCTGTCATGAATCTTGCATCTTGATAAAGGACAAAAAACGTTGAGGTTTGAGTTGAGACTCTTCAATTCAAACCTCAATTGCTTTAACGGTTATGGCTCTCGCCTACCCGATCGCTGGGATTTGCCGCAACTGCCGGGTCAGGCTTCGCACGAAGCGTAGAACTGGGACCTGCTGAAAGCGCGGGATCGCTGGCATCTGAGAGTAGAACATTGACTTCGGTTGAACGGCTGCCCATTCCGTAGTCATAAGGTCCGGTCGCTAAGACAGGATCTGCTTCAAAGTTTTCGACTGGAGGAGGAGATGTAGTCATCCATTCCAACGTCAAAGCCCGCCAAGGGTTGTCGCTGGCTTTCTCTCCATACACCCAACTCCAGCAAACATTTACCAAGAATGGAAGGGTGGAGACTGCTAGGAGGTAGGCTCCGATTGTACACAGCAAATTCAGTGCCGCAAACTTGGGATCATATTCCGCAATTCGGCGGTTCATGCCTTCAATCCCCAATTTGTGCATCGGCATGAATGCCAGGTTAAACCCGACGTAGCTGAGAGCAAAGTGAATTTTGCCCCACGTTTCGTTGAGCATCCGCCCCGTCATCTTGGGAAACCAGTGATAAAACGCAGCATACAACCCGAATACACTGCCACCAAACAACACGTAATGCAGGTGAGCCAC
Organism: Leptolyngbyales cyanobacterium; assembly: GCA_038231055.1. GTDB lineage: Bacteria > Cyanobacteriota > Cyanobacteriia > Leptolyngbyales > Leptolyngbyaceae > Phormidesmis_A. The sequence continues at coordinate 772 of JBBRMC010000200.1, read as the reverse complement.
AATGAAGTAGGTGTCGTGAACGTGAATATCCCACGGTACAGACGCAACCATTACGCCGCTAATCCCACCAATCACGAATAGAGAAATAAATCCCATCGCGAACAGTAACGGGCTTTCGAGACGGAGTTTGCCACCCCAAATCGTTGCCAACCAACTAAAGACTTTAATGCCCGTCGGTACGGCAATGATCATCGACGTGATCATGAAGAACATCCGCAGCCAGGGTGGGGTGCCGCTGGTAAACATGTGGTGTGCCCACACGATTAATCCCAACCCGCAAATCGCGATACTGGAATAAGCGATCGCTTTATAGCCAAAAATCGGCTTGCGAGAGTGCACCGACACAATTTCTGAAATCATCCCAAACACGGGCAGAATCATGATGTAGACTGCCGGATGGGAGTAAAACCAGAACATATGCTGGTAGACAATGGGATCGCCGCCGCCCGTTGGGTTAAAGAAATTTGTGCCCACAATCAGGTCAAACGACAGCAAAATCATCGCACCTGCCAAAACAGGAGTCGCGATCAGCGCCAAAAATGAAGTCGCCAGCATTGCCCAGCAGAATAAGGGCATTTGATTTAGCCCCATTCCAGGAATTCGCATTTTGAAGATGGTGACGATAAAATTCACCGCCGCCAAAATTGAGGACGTTCCTAACAGCAAGACGCTGATAATCCAGATCAGTTCTCCTGCTTTGCCGTTCATCAAGCTCAGAGGTGGATAAGAAGTCCAACCCGAACCGGGCGCACCCACAAAGAAGCTGGACATT
>JBBRMC010000199.1:0-6564 GCA_038231055.1 Leptolyngbyales cyanobacterium | reverse complement strand
TGGAACGCCACTACCCTAAAGGGTTTATTCACAAAAACGAGCATTTTCTCGAAGTACCATAGAACGTATAAAGATAAACAAATTAACTTATCATCGCTTAACCCTTTAAATGCTATGGCATCCGAACAGAACGTTAGACAATATCTCGCTTATTGGTTTCAATTAGGCAAAAAAGTTTTGATTCGCAACGGGCAAGACTCCCTTCAGCCCAGTCCCGTCATCACAGGTGACCACTATAGTGCAGGGTTTGAAGACTGCTGGCGAATCGTGCGATCGCCCGAATCAGGCGATTGCTATTTAGAGGGCACGACCCAAACGATCACAGAATTGCTGTCTCCTCAGTGGGAAATCAATGGCTGTTCTCGGTGTACGATGCCTGTGCCCACTCGATCGGTGGGGATGCCGCCTGACAACTGCCCCTGTTTTGACCTTCCAGGATGGCCTGACACCGAAAATCCTCAGCCTCGTGACCCGATTAGCAGTCAAACTTTGTTGAAGCAGATCCGCGATCGCCTCAACAAAACGAGTGGTTCTTAAAAAATCATGCTGCTTATACCTTTGCAGGCACAGCCTTTGCGATCCGACGAGGAACTTCGTAAGTCCAGAAGTCAGATGCGAGTTGAGTGTTGGGGAAGATCGAACGGGCTTCGTCTAGGAGGTTTCTTAACTCGATCGAGTTTCCTGGCGCATAGCGAGGGCTAAAGTGCGTCATGATCAACTGCTTAACCTGTGCCGTCAACGCCACTTGAGCAGCCATTGTCGAAGTTGAATGCAATCGCTGATAGGCTAACTCTGCGTCTTGGTGGGCAAAGGTGGCTTCATGAATTAGCACATCGGCATCGTGAGCCAGTTCGACTGCATTCTCGCAATAGACGGTATCCGTGCAGTACACCACTTTGCGACCGACTTCTGTCTGACCACACAAGTCTGCGCCGTTAATTTGTCGCCCATCGGGGAGAGTCACCCGTTCGCCACGCTTCAACTGACCATAGAGGGGACCTGAGGGAATCTCTAGCGCTTTGGCTTTCTCGACATCAAAATGTCCTGGACGGTCTTTCTCAGTGATCCGATAGCCAAAGGCAGGAACTCGATGTTTGAGAGGCGCACAACTCACCGAAAACTCCTCATCTTCAAACACCACACCCGGTTTGACTGTGTGCACCTTCACTGGATAAGAAAAATGAGTTTGAGAATAGCGGCTGCACGCCCTTAAATATTCATCTAGGTCAGGCGGACCATAGATATCAATGCGCTCCGGGTTTCCGGCTAGACCGCAGCTTGCGAGCAACCCCATCAAGCCAAACGTGTGGTCGCCGTGCATATGCGTCACAAAAATGCGACGAATCTGACTCACCCGCAAATCACTGCGCAGTAATTGATGCTGAGTGCCCTCTCCACAGTCAAACAGCCAGACTTCTGCTCGTTGAGGCAGCCGTAAGGCAATTGCGGAAACATTACGCGATCGTGTGGGGACACCAGAGCTAGTTCCTAAAAACGTAATCTGCAAGGCTTAATCAACCTAATTTTCTACGGTGCATCACTTCATTTCATGGTACTTCGTCTATCGATCGTTGACGTGCCAGTCTGGGAACTTAGCTCCAAAATTAAGGTCAAAGCAGAATGATTAAGAATTTCTCTAGTTTAAGACTTCCACTTCATGAATCATTATGACGCTATATGCAGCGTGAAGTATCCGAAATTACTGATTTTCTAACTCTAACTACGGAACTTTTATGAAATCACTGGGATTTGTTAAGAAATCTTGATAGCGCGACTCTTAACAAATTCGCCTATATTAAGCAACGTTAGCAATCTGATCTCACTGCACATTAATCCAGATTTAGCATCGCCAGCAATGAGATCTGTAAATGGTTGAACCTACAAGGACTTTTCAGAAAATGCTATCTCCCTCGCTCCTCTCATTTCTGTTGTCTAAGCTAAAATTCGCGACAGGACGGGGCTGGTGGCTCACGGCTCTGATTTGGATAGTGACGATCGCTCCCGCCTCAGCCGCTCTCGATCTGAGAGTGTTAATCAAACAAGGAGTCGGACAAGTTAACGTTGGCAGTTCGACGAATGCTGTTATTAAAGATTCAGCCGGACGTTCTCTGGGTGCAATTCAGGGCATGAATGGCTTTACGGCTCAGGCATCGGGTGGCGGAGTCGCCATCAACAACTGGAGATCTGGCGGCATCTGGATCGAGCCAACGGGCGGCGGTGTGGTGTGGATCGGCGATCGCTGGTATCGCGGTCGTGCCTATCTAGCCCCTGCCGGACAAGGACTCACGGCAGTCAACTATGTTGATTTAGAGCAATATCTCTACAGCGTCTTGGGCGGCGAGATGAACGGCAATTGGCCTCAAGAAGCCCTCAAGGCTCAAGCTGTAGTCGCTCGTTCTTATGCCCTTCACAAACGCCAAAATTCAGCCACCGCCGTTTATGACGTGGGCGACACGACAAAATGGCAGGTCTATCGCGGCGTGCAAGATGAGTCGAGCGGTTCTCAGATGGCAGTGAATGCAACCGCAGGTCAGGTTCTCACTTATAACCAGCAAATTGTTGAAGCCGTCTTTCACTCTTCATCAGGTGGCTGCACCGAAAACGTTGAAGATGTCTGGGTGCAGCCATTGCCCTATCTCCGATCGGTCAAAGATAACTACGATCAAGGCGCGCCCGTCTATCAGTGGAGCAAATCTGTGAGCCAGAGCCAGTTAAGCAGTCTTGTGCCCAAAGTGGGTCGAGTTCGTGAGGTGAAGCTTGAGCGAGGCACCCCCTCTTGTAATCGCGTGGTCACGATGAGACTGATTGGTGACAAAGGAAGCGCCACCATTGGCGGAGAAAAGCTGCAATCTGCCCTTGGCTTAAGAAGCACCTTTTTCTCGATTTCTCCTCAAGCTAACCAGGTCGCCTCTAAAAGCAATAATCAACCAGAACCCAGCTTTATTATCAATGGGTCTGGGTTTGGTCACGGGTTGGGCATGAGCCAATGGGGGGCATACAACATGGCGCGACAGGGCTTAACCTATCAGCAGATTATGGGGCATTACTACACAGGCGTAACCCTTGCCAAAATTGATGTGAGGTAATCGAGCTTTAAGCAGGTTCACCTCAGAATCTGTAGGGACAGTCCTCGCGGGGATTTCCCTACAGATTCTCTGGTTTTGCGAAATGATTATCGTTTACTTGCCAAACTAAACGCCCGAAACGATTTAGCTTGTTCTTCGATCCGGCAGGCGAGACGATCGCAAACTAAATTGCAAAGCTCAAACGTCAAATCATCTTTGATGCTGTAGTAAGCCAGGGTGCCTTTGGTGCGACGGGTCAAAATTCCAGCTTGTAACATCACCTTCAGGTGTTTTGAGACATTTGCCTGACTTGTATCCATCACTCCAACCAAATCCTGAACGCATTGCTCACCATCTTGCAGCAGATTGAGAATGCGAAGGCGCATCGGCTCACCTAAGACACTAAAGTAGTCAGCCACCTGCTGAACAACTTCTTGCGGAACAGGCTTTGCAGTTTTCATGTCAGTTGCAGACACATTATCTGGGGATCACCAAATCTTATCGACTCAAGTTCTCTATCGCAATAGAGCAGTCCTTTCCAAATCAAGGCTTCGCAGAAACTTCACAAAATTCTGGCACGGTTTCCTCAAGCGATCAGGTCTCGCCAATCTAGCTTTCCTCTTTCATTTAACCTAAAGCTAGAGTCTTAATCTAATCTTCCAGGCTATCTTTGTGGGATCAGGCTACCGTGAGGGTAATTATTAGCCCCAGCATACACAGAGTTAGCAGAGAGTCTTATGGCACAAAGTTTTGGCGTAATCGGTCTTGCAGTGATGGGCGAAAACCTAGCACTGAACGTTGAGCGCAACGGCTTCCCCGTTTCCGTCTACAACCGTTCCCGCGAGAAGACCGACGCATTCATGGAACAACGGGCACAAGGTAAAAATGTGGTCGCGACCTATACGATCGAGGAATTTGTCGCGTCTCTAGAACGTCCTCGTAAAATTCTGATCATGGTGAAAGCGGGTGCCCCCGTGGATGCAGTGATCGATCAGCTCACTCCCCTTCTCGACGAAGGTGACATTATGATCGATGGCGGCAACTCACTGTTTACTGACACTGCCCGTCGCGCTCGTCACCTCGAAGAAGCAAAGTTTACATTCATTGGCATGGGCGTGAGCGGAGGTGAAGAAGGTGCACTCAACGGTCCGAGTTTGATGCCCGGAGGCACTAAAAAGGCTTACGAATATTTGGAGCCAATTTTAACTAAGATTGCGGCTCAGGTTGACGACGGAGCTTGCGTTACTTACATCGGTCCGGGTGGGGCAGGTCACTATGTCAAGATGGTGCACAACGGGATTGAGTATGGCGATATGCAATTGATTGCAGAAGCCTATGATCTACTCAAGAATATTGTTGGGTTAAACCACGACGAGTTACACGAAGTCTTCACGCAGTGGAACACTACCGATGAACTCAACTCTTATTTGATTGAGATCACGGCAGATATTTTTAAGCGCATCGATCCTGATACTGGGCTGCCGATCGTGGAGTTGATTCTCGATGCTGCCGGACAGAAAGGCACAGGACGCTGGACTGTCATTGACTCGCTTGAACAGGGTGTTGCGATTCCGACGATTATTGCGGCGATCACGGCTCGCATTATGTCGTCTTACAAGACCGAGCGGGTGGAGGCTTCTAAGTCTTTAGCGGGTCCGAACGCTCAGTTTACAGGCGACAAAAAAGCGTTTATTGACATGGTTCGCGATGCGCTTTATTGCTCCAAAATGTGTTCTTATGCACAGGGGATGGCGTTGCTGAGTGCGGCTTCTAAGACTTACGGTTATGACCTCAACTTGAGCGAGTGTGCCCGGATTTGGAAGGGTGGCTGCATCATTCGTGCCAGATTTTTGGACAAAATCAAGAATGCCTTTAACGAAAATCCTGATCTACCAAACCTGCTGTTGGCGACTGAATTTAAGCAGACCATTCTAGACAAGCAAGAATCTTGGCGAGAAGTGGTTTCACAAGCGGCGAAGATGGGGATCGCAGTTCCTGCCTTTAGCGCATCGCTGGATTATTTTGATAGCTATCGGCGCGATCGGCTGCCTCAAAATCTCACTCAGGCACAGCGCGACTATTTCGGCGCTCACACCTATTTGCGAACGGACAAAGAAGGCGTTTTTCACACCGATTGGAGCGATATCGCATCGGCAAATGTCTCGACTCCTCGGAAACTAACCTCAGATGAGCCAGCCGCCAAGGTTGAAGATGTGCAATTTAAAGAAGTGCAGACCAAAAGTTAACTAAGCTTTGGGTTTGATGAGTTCGTAGACAAAAATTTACCTACAGAACTAGGGCGCAGTAGATTGCGCCCTTTTTTCTCGGCAATCTTCTGCCGGAATGAACGTCTCAACCAGCCATCTAAACTACATAGAATTGCGGCTTCGAGCTTTGGTTGCAAAACGCTGAAGCGCGATCGGAGTCGCGATCGCTTGTACCTTACTTTCAGGCAGGCTATGAATAATGTCGAGAGACTGCAATCCTTCAAGCACAGCGTCTCGGACGATCGGGTCTTCTTCTCGACTCAGCATCACGCGCAGATAATCTGCCAGTTGGCGTTTTTGGGCACGATCGCTCTGTTGCTCCGCGTCAGTTATTCGCCGCACGGCAATCAATCGCTTGAGCGGATCGCCATCGGTTAAGTCATCTAAAGTTTGGTTAAAGCGAGTGGTGGAGAGGCTTTCTTGACGGTTGAGCATTTGCCAGATCAAAAATCCCAAGGTTCCGATCGTGGTGGTTTGCTGCAAGATCATTCCGGTTGCAATCCAAGGACTGCCGACTTCAGCCCAGAGAGAGGCGGCTAGATAAATCCCAAAGGTTGCTGCACTGCCACTCGCTACGGCTAACAGAAAGGGCTGATTCCAGCCTTGCAAAAACTTCTGCACGTCTGACCAGGAAGCTTTCCAGTTACCGTCTTGACTCAGGTAAACCAGCATCATTACCGCGATTCCGGCTCCGGTTGCCACAACTAAGCGACCGTTCCAAAACAGCAGCCCGATCGTGCCTCCCGTGATAATAAGCCAGCCGCCGGGTGCCGACAAATGGCGCAACGAAAACGATTTGAAGCCACGATCGCGGTCTGTAGAATTTGATTGCATGAGACTGACCAGATTTAGCCACTGAGAACGGAGCCTATGCAACGGTTTGACCTATGTAAAGCACTCCGCTAATAGAATAGCTGGTTCAATCGGAAAAGGATAAGCAATTTTAAGCTGGATCGACGATCGCACCCATAAATAAAATTTCGCCCGTTTTGTTGTCTCGAATCGCACAGAAAAAGGGACGATCGACCGTCATCGAAAACGGTGCAACCTCCATTTGAGCAGATGTGGCACGAATCCCGATCGAGGTGACGGCGGCGGCTGCGGGGCCTTCTTCGTTCACTTCGACAAAGGTTTTGTGTTTGACTTCATCAATGCGAGTTGAAGTCGCGCTGAGATTGGAAAAATCTGCTTTCGAGGGGTCGAACGCGATGCCCATTCCCAAGGCTGAGAGC
>JBBRMC010000198.1:0-6571 GCA_038231055.1 Leptolyngbyales cyanobacterium | reverse complement strand
GACTAAATCAATATTCTTGACCTCGTTGTTGCCGCCGATGTTATAAGTTTCCCCTGGCTTTCCTTGATGAATGACGACATCTAATGCTCGACAGTGATCGCCCACATAGAGCCAATCTCGGACATTCTGCCCATCCCCATACACAGGCAATGGTTTGCCCATCAAGATGTTAATGCAGGTCAGAGGAATCAGCTTTTCGGGATAGTGAAACGCGCCGTAGTTATTAGAACAATTCGTCGTTAGCGTTGGCAACCCATAGGTGTGATGATATGCCCTGACGAGGTGATCGCTGCCTGCCTTTGACGCGGAATAAGGACTGTTGGGCGCATAAGGCGTTGTCTCTGTGAAGGCTGGATCATCTGGTTCTAAACTGCCGTAGACCTCATCGGTCGAGACGTGCAGGAATCGATCGGTCATAGGCTTCGACCGACGTTGCCAATGCTGACAGAATGCTTCTAACAGCGTAAACGTTCCATTGACATTGGTGCGAACAAAGCAGTCGGGATCAGTAATGGAGCGATCGACGTGAGATTCTGCGGCAAAGTGCGCCACCGTATCAATGTCTTCGGTCTGCAATAACGAATCGACTAACGCCCGATCGCCAATGTCGCCATGCACAAATCGAAATGTTTCTTGCTCCTTTAAATCACTCAAGTTTGCCAAATTGCCCGCATAGGTGAGGGCATCTAGCACAACGATGCGATCGCCCGGATAGCGATTAAACCAAGAGTGGACAAAGTTTGACCCAATAAACCCTGCGCCACCTGTAATTAAAATCCGTTTAGGAACTCGTTGATTTAATGTCATGTCACCTCAATATGGCAATCGTCTCCAACCATGAATCTCAACGCCTTGGGGCGATGCAGCGCACTCGTCAACTGCACTCGTTGCCCAATTACACTATCCACAATGCGCTGATGAATTCCAGTAATTTTAGTCCCCTGCAAAATTACACTGTGTTCTAAATCGGCTTCGATCAAGGTGACACGATTGCCAATACTGCTATAAGGACCGATGAAACAGTTTTCTAAATAGCAATCGTCTCCAATCGTCACCGGACCGCGAATGGTGCAGTTAAGTACCTGCGATCGTGCCCCAATCTGCACCCGTCCGATCACTTTGCTCGTTTCGTGAAGATGCCCCAGCCCATCTGATTCTAAACAGGTGTCTAAAATAATCCGATTGGCTTCTAACAAATCATCTTTTTTCCCAGTGTCGAGCCACCATCCCTGAAGTTGACGTGCCTCCACCGATTGGCGTTGATCAATCAACTGCTGAATGGCATCTGTGATTTCTAGTTCTCCACGGGCAGAGGGTTGAATCTCATCGATCGCTTTCTGAATCAGGTTTGAAAAGAAGTAGATGCCCACCAACGCCAAATTTGACTGCGGATCTTTGGGCTTCTCAACCAGCTTCAGCACTTGCCCTTGCTTATCCACTGTGGCAACCCCAAACGCAGACGGATTTTGCACCGGACGCAACAGAATCAGTGCTGCCGCCGCCCTTGCCTCAAAGTCTGCTAAAAATTGGGATAGGCTATCTTGAATCAGGTTATCGCCCAAAAACATTACAAACGAAGCATCACCCAAAAATGGACGGGCAATCTTGACCGCATGAGCCAGCCCAGCAGGTTGGTCTTGCATAATATAGGTAATAGTTGCCCCAAAGCGATCGCCGTTCCCCGTTTGAGCCTGCACTTCTGCACCCGTTTCGGGACTAATCACAATGCCGATTTCGGTGATGCCAGCCGCTACGATCGCTTCAATGCCATACCAGAGAATCGGCTTATTTGCCACGGGCACCAGTTGCTTTGCCCCAGTATAAGTCAAGGGTCGAAGCCGAGTGCCTTTGCCACCACTGAGAATAAGTGCTTTCATAACATCCCAAAAAACTGCATGGAGTTGCGAACGATTCAAACCGATTCTTTGAGGTCTCGCAGCATTTGCCGGAGTTCTTGCCGCCAGTGAGGAAATGAGGTCGCCATCCACGATGAAAGTTTTTGCGTGGATAACACCGAATAGAGGGGACGCTGTGCCGGAGTGGGATAGTCAGAGGTGGGGATCGGAATCACTCGCTCAACCTTTAAAGGAAAGTCGAGCAGCCTCGCTTCCTCAAAAATTGCCACGGCAAAATCGTACCAGCTAGCCACTCCGCTTTGTGTGAAGTGGTAGATGCCAATCGCCTCCGGCGTTTCTGGGGACGGGATCAATTGCGTGATCAGATCAGCGATCGACCCTGCCGAAGTCGGAGTGCCTACCTGGTCAGAAACGACGCGCACCTCCTGCCGATCTGCCCCAACTCTCAGCATCGTTTTAACAAAGTTGCTTGTACCCTGCACTCCATAAACCCACGAGGTTCTAAGAATGAGGTGACGATCGCAGCCCTGCCGAACGTTTTCTTCACCTGCAAGCTTAGACGCACCATAGACATTTAGAGGATTTGGGTCGTCGTCTTCTTGATAAAAGATTCCTTTGCGCCCGTCAAACACATAGTCGGTCGAAATGTGAATTAGAGTAGCCCCGATTTGCTGGGCGGCTTCAGCCATGATTGCAGGCGCGATCGCATTGATAGAGTAGGCGAGTTCTGTCTCGGTTTCAGCTTTGTCAACGGCAGTGTAGGCAGCCGCATTGATAATTACATGGGGATGAACCTCCGAGATAAATTGACGAATTTGACTAGGCTGAGATAGGTCGAGCGTCTCTCGCCCCACGCTCACCAATGCTTCTGAAGGCAACGTTTTCTGAAGTTCGCGTCCAAGCTGTCCAGAACTGCCAATGAGTAAGATCTGTTTCATAGAGACCTATATCAAAAACCAAACAGCATCAGTGTATCAATCTATAAAGGTGACTAATTGCATCAACGGCGAACTGCTCACATTTAAGAACTATGGTCGCACTGAGTATAGGCTGTTTCTTAATGAATCTGCGTAAATTTACGAGCGACTTCATGTAAAACTCACACCTACAAGATTTTAATTCTAAAGAACTTTAATGTGGAGAGTTCAGTTGAGACCATTATCGTGCAATGAAGAGAAAAGACACTCAACTGTCTCCAACCTAGAAGAACCCATCGATTTTTACTACGTTGTCTCACTAAATAATTTAGAGACGAACCGCATTCAAAATATCTAAAATATCAGGTGGGAAGAGGGAACCCAGTTGCGTTATGATAAGGCTTCTGAACTCTTAATCTGTCCAAGGCAAATCTCTTACAATGGTGGAGAGGTGAAGGTGTAGGCTGCACACAACGATTTTGTGCATACGCATCGACAGGAGGCGAACCCTTACGGAGATACCACTGGGAAACTATTAGCATGGTCAATCAGAACACTTTAACTATGGATGTCGGCTTTACTCACGAAGATTTTGCGGCGCTGCTCGACAAATATGACTACCACTTCAGCCCTGGTGATGTCGTTGCTGGGACGGTTTTTAGTCTAGAGCCAAGAGGCGCTCTGATTGACATTGGTGCTAAAACTGCTGCCTACATTCCTATTCAGGAAATGTCGATCAACCGCATTGACAACCCCGAAGAAGTGTTGCAGTCTAACGAAACACGCGAATTCTTCATCTTGGCAGATGAGAATGAAGATGGTCAGTTGACGCTTTCGATTCGCCGCATTGAGTATATGCGCGCTTGGGAGCGAGTTCGTCAGCTTCAGGCTGAAGATGCAACCGTACGATCGCTAGTCTTTGCTACCAACCGAGGCGGCGCGCTAGTGCGAATTGAAGGTCTGCGCGGGTTTATTCCCGGTTCCCACATCAGCACTCGCAAGCCCAAAGAAGAACTGGTGGGCGAAGAGTTGCCCCTGAAGTTTTTGGAAGTCGATGAAGAGCGGAACCGTCTGGTTCTCAGCCATCGTCGTGCTTTAGTTGAGCGCAAGATGAACCGCCTAGAAGTGGGCGAAGTCGTCATCGGGACGGTGCGCGGCATCAAGCCTTACGGTGCGTTTATCGACATCGGCGGCGTGAGCGGTCTTCTGCACATCTCAGAGATTTCTCACGACCACATCGACACACCTCACAGCGTCTTTAACGTCAACGACGAAGTGAAGGTGATGATCATTGACCTTGATGCTGAACGCGGTCGGATTTCGCTCTCGACTAAGCAGCTAGAGCCTGAACCGGGCGATATGGTGAAGAACCCTGAAGTGGTTTACGAGAAAGCTGAGGAAATGGCTGCCAAGTATCGTGAACAGATGCAGATTAATCAGCAGGGTGCTGCTCCAGTAGCGGCGGTTGAAGAAGAAATCGAAATTCCTTCTGCTGAAGAGGAAGCAGTGGCTCCTGAAGAAGTTGAAGCAACCGCTTCTGTTGAAGAAGTTGAAGCAGTGGCTCCTGAAGAAGTTGAAGCAGCCGCTTCTCCTGAATTGGTTCCGGCGATCGACGAATAATCACTGTCAAATCAATTTAGATGTTAGAGAGGGAGCCATCCCTCTTTTTTGTTGGACAAAACCCAGCGAGAGGAGCGTATGGCGACGATTTACTGTGGTGCAAAGACCTTCCAACCCGTGGAAGCCATTCTTTTTGACAAAGATGGAACGCTGGCTGACTCCCGTGATTTTTTATGGGCTTTGGCAGTCGCCCGATCGAGGTTTGCCGATGCTGAAGTGCCCGGAGTCGAAGAGTCTTTATTAAAGACCTTTGGGCTGGTGAATGGACGAGTCAATCCCGTTGGATTGATCGCGGTTTCGACTCGTCAAGAAGATGAAATTGCAACGGCTGCTTGCATTGCGGCTACTGGACGCGACTGGATCGAAGCAAAAACTATCGCTCACAAAGTTTTGCTAGATGCCGATCGAACGCTTCCCCAAAAAGCCAAACTGACTCCGCTGTTCGAGGGTGCACTACCGTTACTTCAATCCCTCGCAAGGTCGGATCTCAAAGTCGGCATTGTCTCGGCTGACACGGAAGAAAATGTGCATGATTTTGTCGAACTCAATCATCTTGAGTCTTATTTTCAGTTGCAAATGGGAAGCCGTCACGGATTGAGTAAACCCGATCCTCAACTGCTGCATCTGGCTTGTCGCGAGTTAACCGTGTCTCCTGGGGCAACTCTGATCATTGGAGACTCTAGTGCCGATATCGAGCTAGCAAAACGAGGTGGCGCGGTCGGCGCGGTCGGGGTGACTTGGGGAGGCACTCACCCTAATCAATTAGCCAACGCGGATGTTATTCTCGATCGCTTCGATCAGATTCACCTGTTGGCGTGAATCTTAGGCAACTTGTACAAAGGGAATTGCGTCTTTAGTAGCGATCGAGCGTTTCTCACGGCGATCAGAAACAATAGAATCACCCTCTGTCCCATTAAACTGTTTGGAGCTTTTTGATCATGCGATATTTCCTGTTGTTAACGGTGCTGGTGTTTCCTTTTGTCATGAGTCCGATCGCTCGTGCCCAATTCACCGATCCGACCGTTCAAACTAGGGTTAAAGAGATTGAGGCACTGAGCCGCGCTAAAAATCTGGCTCGTCAAGCGGGAGAAGCTGCTAACGGTGGGATAGGTGTTTATCGAGCTGAACGATCGATGCACGGCTCTGCCGCTCAATCTCCTTATGTAGATAAAGGTGATTTTTGGCTCTTTACCTTTAAAGGCAGCGCTCCCGGTTCTGACACGCCGTATGTAGAGACCGAAGTGCGAGTAGACAAAGCCGATTTTAAGACAACCGTTCTTTACAACGGGGCGATTCGTTAATAGGCTCGTAGGCATGAGGGGTAGAAAAACAATCTTGATTTGATTCATCCCTCGCTTGCCAAAGCCACGATCAAATTTTGCGCTCAGTTACCAGCGTCAAGCTTACCCATTCTCCTTTATCGCTATAGCGACGAATTAAACGTTGACGCAAATTAGGCTCAAGCAACCAACCCACCTCTAAAAACAACGGTTTCCTCGATCCGATCTGCATAGGACAAGTCGAAGAAGCTCCATCGGGCAACAGCAACACTTGCACCCTATCAAACGACAGCACCGAACCTTGAATGACTGCGGTTGAAGTCAAGACGTTCTCTCCCTCGATCGCTATCTCTTGCACTAGTCGATCGCTTCCTTCGCGATGCACTTTTAGAGAAGTTTGATCGGTATCAGGCGATCGCCAATCGGGATAAATCGTCACTGCCTCACCGTGCCACTCGCCGATCAGATCCTCGATCGTCAACGGTGGACGCTCTGGTGCATCGGTTCCAACCCGTCGCTCTCGAATCAGCGTTAACTGCTCAAACTGACTCTCTTTGTTAAACAACTGCACTAAGCGAAGGCGACGATCGCCATGCAGCAACGCCAACTCTGCCCCAAATTGGGTATAGGGCGCAAACTGTATTGCCCCTTGCGAAAATGACCCATTTTCACAAAACCTGAGTCCGCCGCCGATCGTTTCATACTCCAGCACGACATCGGATTTTCCGTCACGGCGCAGGGTCAGACGCACCTTCTGATTATTGTCTAGCCCTTCTAGCGACAAAAAAGATGGCGTATCGCTGAGAAACTCTCCTCGCGGCGAGAATTGTGTAAACGAACCCTGCCACTCTCCTAAATTTTGTAGAAAACAGTCCCATTGCGATTTCATAGGGGTTGG
>JBBRMC010000197.1:0-6597 GCA_038231055.1 Leptolyngbyales cyanobacterium | reverse complement strand
GCATTGCTGTCGATTCAGAAACAGAGGTCTTGCCCCTCATCGGTTCTCAAGAAGGGACTGCCCATCTGCCCCTCGCGATCTTGAATCCTGGCGATTTTGCGCTGCTGCTCGATCCGGGCTATCCCTCTCATGCAGGGGGTGTTTATCTAGCAAGTGGTCAGATTTACCAAATGCCGTTGAAGGCAGAAAACGGATTTTTACCAGTCCTGCAAGATATTCCATCTCATGTTTTAGAACAGTCGCGGATGATGGTGTTGAGCTATCCTCACAATCCGACGACCGCGATCGCGCCTCTCTCCTTCTTTAAGGAAGCCGTTGCTTTTTGCCAGCAGCACGATCTAGTTTTGGTGCACGACTTTCCTTATGTGGATCTGGTGTTTAGTGAGACGGCAGTGCCATCAATTTTGCAGGCTGATCCAACTAAAAGCGTCTCGATCGAGTTCTTCACGCTTTCTAAGTCCTACAACATGGGCGGCTTTCGAGTGGGGTATGCGATCGGCAATGCTGATCTGATTCGGGCGCTCCGTCAAGTTAAAGCAGCAGTGGATTTTAATCAATATCAGGGCATTTTGAACGGAGCGATCGCTGCCCTCTCCGGTTCTCAAGCAGGCACTCAAGCCGCGATTGAAACGTTTCGTCATCGTCGAGATGTCTTTGTGGCTGCCCTTGCCCAAATCGGGTGGCACGTTCCCACGCCCAAAACCGCCTTGTATGTTTGGGCAAAACTACCCGCACCCTGGACAACCCACTCGTTCAAGTTCTGTACAGATTTGGTAGAAGCAACAGGAGTTGCTGTCTCACCCGGTGCAGGGTTTGGCAAATCGGGTGAAGGCTATGTCCGATTTGCGCTAGTCCATCCGCCAGATATTTTAGAAGCTGCCGTCAGTCGAATCGCTCGATTTTTATAATTTTTCCAAGCGGCGAAATTGGCAGTGAAAAAGCTTTACGCGGTCTTGATGCCTGCTGAGAAAGCTTGTCGAGAACTTTGCACTTCTTCAACAAACGGAGTTTTAGATTGGGAAGAATAAGATAACCGAACTTAAACGGCTCTCACAAGATTGCTGGACTGGAACTTTCCAGAGTTGCCCCCGCATCAACTTCACAATAATGGCGCACTATGGCGAAAAAACGTTCTGGACTTGTAATGACAACCGCGATCGTAGCGGCAAGTGCGATGATTGGCACTCCTGCCTTTGCGGGCACTCTGTCGGGTGCAACCATCGGGGGATCTAATTCCACCGACTATCTGATCTACGACTCCAACACCACTAACACATTCGAGGTTGCCAAGACTCCTGCAAACTTAGCAAAAGTTCTGGGGGGCAACAGCACTAACCCCACAGGCAACGTCGAACTCGCGGCTAGCAGTGAAAAAGCTGGCTTCGATTTCACCAAAAACACCAGTCTGACAGGAACGATCGGTGACAAAGCCATCACGATCGGCAGCTTGACTAAAGATGACTGGAATAGTGCCTATAAGGGCAGCACATTTGGTCAATATTGGTTTGGGCAAGCACTGACTCAAAACGGGTTTGGGAGCTTGGCGGGCAGCAGTGACGGAGCACTGGTGTTCAACATCTTCAAAACCTATGGCGGCTTTGAGCGCTTTAGTGACCCCAACATCTCCTATGTGAATCAGAACGACACCACGGGCGAGATTCAAGTTGGTCTGGCAGGTCATCTAAATGCAAATTCGCTAATCACGAAATCACTCGATGCCTATTTAGCGACGTTGACTGGAACCTCGACCCAAATTCAATCAACCAAAACCAAGATTACTGGCTTAAAAACCCAGTTAGGAAACAGCACTGTTCAAGCAAGTGAGGTCTTTAAGTACACTTACAATGGGGTCACTGATTACGGCTACGGCTTTTCTGCAACAAAGTCCAATCTAGTTGAGAAGAGTGATGGCATCTCTCACAGTGGAAATTACGAAATCAAATTTCAAGGAGTCGTTCCACGGACAAAAAGCGTTCCTGAACCGTCTGTGATGATGGGTTTGGTTGGACTAGGTGCTTTGCTGACTGTCAAGCGCAAGGTGCTCAGAAAAGTCTAGAACGTTAGTCCATTCACAATAAGCGAAACGGGGGGCGAATAGCTCCCTTTTTTTGTGCTGTTCCCCTGCTCAATCGCTGTCCTAAAACATGGGTGGGGAACACTACGATCGGAAATCCTCAGTTTCCTCTAATAGCTTGTATAAATCGCGGCTACTGAATACTGATCGATCGCACGATTTCCTCTCACCCTTTAGGATTTTATCGTTGTGGATTCTTAATTTTTCTCGCTGCATTAGTGTTGATTTTCAGTTTTGTCACCATTGATTCTTACAACCGTCTGGTGACACTCCGCAATCGATATAAAAACGCCTATTCGCAAATTGATGTTCAGCTTCAGCTTCGATATGATCTGATTCCCAAGTAGGTGTGTTACGTGACACCTTCCTACAGAACGAGTAAGCAGAGTTTCATAAACCCGCTGCGATAAGAGGGGTTATCTCATCTGCTTGCAAATGTCTTCTTTACGAGCATAGGTGCAATCAAAGTAATCTAACGCTTCACCAGCAGATCTAAAGCTGTGGAAGCTATAGGGCGAACCATTGGGATAGTTTTGCGAATCCCAAACCTTCAGGGTGTACACCGTGTTGTTGTCATTTGACCACACTTCATATTCATAGCGATAGGCTCGGCTCGTGTTTTTATCATAGTATCCACCGCTACCACTATTAGACATAAATTCTGCAAGTGCTGTTCGGGGAGAAGCCAGAAGAACTGTCAAGGACAGTGTTGCCAACACAGCGGTCTTTGCACCTATCATCTTCATCTATTTCTTAAGTTAGGTATGCTTGTCAGGTATAGCATCTCTCTACTTCCTTGTTTCTTATTTAACACGATGTTTACAAAACCCTACGTAAAAATATCATTGGCTTCAACTAAGAGCAACACGGCAAGATTTCCTTAAAGCTGAAACCTTTCTTAGAAAAGTGAGGGCTGGTTTGAACAGCGCTGATTGCAGTTGATATCATCTCTTCGCAGCAACCGTAGAGAAGGACTTCTCTTGGACTCCCTCTACCGTTATGATGCCTTGACATATTGAATTTGTTTACATAAATCTATATAGTACTAATGGTTCAAAGACTTTTATGTCTCCGATCGCTACAAACCTGTGATCAATCCCTGATTTAAGTCCCCACCTCTTCTGCTTACGGGAGTCTTGCTTTGAGCGATAAACCACTGATGAACCCTTCTGGAATCCGAACCGTTGCGATCGGGTCAGCGATCGCCATTGCAGTCGGAGGGTTCGGCATTTTTTCCTATTTCATGCTGCGCTCTCCGTCTCAGACATCGGTTGCTAGCTCTTCATCAATGCCGAGTGAGGTCGTCGATGCGATTTCAGCCCTGGGTCGATTAGAGCCAGAGGGTGGCGTGATGAAGATTGCTGCCCCATCTTCAGGGTTTGGCAATGCACGAGTTGAAAGACTGTTGGTGAAAGAAGGCTCGATCGTCAAAGCAAAACAGCCGCTCGCCGTGATGGATAACTTTGATTCTCTTTATGCGGCAGCGGTGCAAGCAGAAGCGCAGGTCAGAGAAGCTCGATCGCGGTTGTCTCAGGTGCAATCAGGAGCCAAAGCGGGAGATATAAACGCTCAACGCGCCAACGTGCTGAAAGCTAATGCAGAACTGCCTAAAGCAGAAGCCGAAGTCTTAAAAGCTAACGCAGAACTCAAAAATGCGAAATGGGAATATGAACGCTATCAAAAGTTATTTAAAGATGGCGCAATCTCAGAATTAGATCTGCAAAATCGACAGTTAGTTTATGAAACTAAAGCCAATGTGAGAGAGCAAGCCGCTCAAGCGTCAAAGCAAGCGAAACTTGAGCTAGAAGGAGCCAAGCAGGTGTTGAGCAGTGTCGCAGAAGTGCGTCCCACCGATGTGCAGCAAGCGGTTGCTCAAGTGCAGGTCGCCGATGCAAACTTGCAGAAAGCAAAAGCTGAGTTAGATAAAGCCGTCGTGCGCGCTCCGATTGAGGCTCAAGTGCTCAAAATTCACGCTGATCCGGGTGAAATCGTTGGTAATGATGGCATCTTAGAACTTGGCAAGACTAGACAAATGTATGTCGTCGCTGAAGTTGACGAAAACTATATTAATCAGATTAAACCTGGACAAAAAGCCAGAATCACAAGCTACGCCTTTCCGGGAGAGATTACTGGAACGGTCGATAAGGTCGGCTTACAAATTCGTAAGAACGAGGTGTTAAACACCGATCCGGTTGATAAGACTGACACTCGAATCGTTGAAGTCAAGGTTCGTTTAGATGACAGTCAAACTGTCGCAGGGCTGACCAATCTACAAGTTAAGGTTGCGATCGTACCGTGATGTTTGCTATTCCTCTCGCGTGGTTACAGCTTAAGCGTGAAACCGTTCGGCTGCTCGTGGCACTAGCGGGCATTGGGTTCGCGGTCATTTTGATGTTTTTGCAACTGGGCTTTCAAGATGCATTGTTTGAGAGTGCTGTGACTCTCCACCAAAATTTAGAAGGGGATATTTTCCTCATTAGCCCGCAATCGACCTCGCTGATTGCAATGAAAAGCTTTCCCGATCGACGACTCTATCAATCGCTGGGATTTGCTGGAGTTGACGCGATCAGTCCCATCTATTTAGGGTTAGGCATCTGGAAAAATCCTTTTTGGGAGGGTCCGCCCACGTCACAGACCCGCAGCATTCTCGTGATTGGCATGGTACCCGGCGACAAAGTTTTCGCGTTGCCCGGAGTCGAGGAGAATCAGGCAAAGTTGCGGCAAGCTGACGTGGTTTTGTTCGATCGCGCTTCCCGCTCTGAGTTTGGTCCGATTTCTGAGAAGTTTGAGGCACTCAAAGCGACCGGAGGTTTGGTTAAAAGCGAGATTGAAAGCCGTCGTGTCGAAGTGGGTGGGCTATTTAGTCTAGGGGCTTCGTTTGGGGCAGACGGCAATTTAATCACCAGCGATCTCAACTTTCAGCGAATCTTCTCCAACCGCCAAAAGGGGCAGATTGATGTCGGTCTGATTAAGCTAAAACCAGGCACAGATCTTGAGAAAACTCTAGATCGATTTAGACGAAATTTGCCCGGTACGTTGCGAGTCGATCCCAAGAAGACGGCTGACCAGACAAAACAAGATTTTGTGGTCGGAGATGTCAGAGTGTTGTCTAAAAAAGCCTTTATCGCGTTTGAGCAAAACTATTGGAGAGAGAGCACCGCGATCGGGTTTATTTTCACCTTGGGAACGGCGATCGGGTTCGTGGTCGGAACGGTGATTGTCTATCAAATTCTCTATACCGATGTCACCGATCACCTGGCTGAATATGCCACTCTCAAGGCGATGGGCTACAAAAATCGCTATTTGTTATCTGTCGTGTTTCAAGAAGCGATTATTCTATCGGTGATGGGTTACATCCCTGGTTATATTTTGTGCATCGCACTCTATAGTGTCACTCGCAACGCAACGTCTCTGCCCATCGCAATGACCCTCGATCGCGGAATTCTAGTGCTTTGTTTAGCGATTCTAATGTGTGTGATTTCGGGAGCCGTTGCTGTTCGCAAAGTTCAAGATGCTGATCCAGCAGACATCTTTTAAGCATTATTTTTTATGTTGCAACCGATTATCACGATCGAGAACGTCAGTCATTATTTCGGGGCAGGGCGGCTGCGAAAGCAAATCTTGTTCGATGTGACCACGATCGTCGAACCGGGTGAAGTCGTGATCATGACAGGTCCTTCTGGTTCTGGTAAAACAACCTTGCTGACGCTGATTGGGGCGTTGCGATCAACGCAATCAGGCAGTCTCAAAGTCTTGGGTCAAGAACTGCGGGGAGGCTCAGAACATCAACTCGTCGAACTGCGGCGAAACATCGGCTATATCTTTCAGGCACACAATCTGCTCAACTCGCTGAGAGCTTGGCAAAACGTGCAAATGTCGATCGAGCTACATTCTGAAATTCCTGCTAGTGAGTCACGCGCCCGCGCCGAAGCAATGCTCGAAGCCGTCGGACTGGCAGACTGGGCGGCTCAATATCCCAATGAGCTATCAGGCGGACAGAAACAGCGAGTCGCGATCGCCCGTGCCTTAGTCTGCAATCCTAAACTTGTTTTAGCTGACGAACCCACTGCTGCCCTCGACAAAAAATCAGGACGTGATGTCGTCGAAATCATGCACGATTTGGCAAAAAAACAGGGTTCTGCGATCGTGCTAGTTACCCACGACAATCGCATTTTAGATGTCGCCGATCGCATCATTCACATGGAGGATGGTCGTTTGTCGTCGTTGGATATTGGGTCTAGGTAGTCGAAAAAAATTAGGGTCTTCTCGATCGAGAAAACCCTAATTGGTAAAAGCACAAGAGGCAAATCGGAACCAGGTTAGAGCCACTTCCTAGACCGTTTTGGCATTGATAACTGTCGTGAAGAGTGAAAATCTTCTTGAACGCGCTGAGTCAAACGGCGGGAAACTTGACGCACCACTTGACGAAGGATGCGATCACCCGTTCGCTGAATGATCGGTTCAGGCAACGCATGAATAAATCGCGGAAACTGAATCGTCACGGTTAAGTCTAGCTGCCACTG
>JBBRMC010000196.1:0-6642 GCA_038231055.1 Leptolyngbyales cyanobacterium | reverse complement strand
TCACCCGCTCATCTCGAATTTTTTGGTAAATGCTCACCCGATCGGCATCGGGATATTGATCAATTTTGTTCAGCACCAAAATGATCGGCTTTCCAACCTCCCGCAATTCTGAAAGTGCTTGAAACTCCACCTTCGTCATATCGCCAGAAATGATGAACAGCAGCAGGTCTACGTGCTTTGCGACTTGCCGCGCCAATGCTTCCCGTGCTTCTCCGTCTACTTCATCAATGCCGGGAGTGTCAATCAGTTCGATGTGCGACTCATGAATACCAGGGAGTGAGACCCGCAAAATGGAACGATCGCTGCCCTCGATCGCTTCGCGAGTCAAACTCCAATTTGCCGACTGCTGAATCTGAGTCACGCCATGAATCGGACCCGTTTCAAAAACCTTCTCTCCTAAAAGAGAATTTAATATCGACGATTTGCCTCGCCCCACCATGCCAAACGCCGCGATATGCACTACTAGACGATCCAGCTTGTCAAGCATGGTTCCTAGCCCGTTAATTTCTGGCTCTAGACCCGATCGCTCTTGGGGGGTTAAGTCTAGATTTTCGACGAGATCGCGCAAAGCGGTCTGAGCCTGCTTATAGTTCAGTTCTACCTGAATTTCGTCAAAGCTGAGGATGGCTTCATCTAAGCCTTGACTAAAGGCTGCTGAAAGGGGTGTTGCAGAAGATAAATCGCCGGGATCTGCGGTTGAGTTAGACATCGGTTTTGAGGATTATTCAGCTAAAACAAGAGCGATATCAACAGACTGTAGCCACGACTTAAGTAGCTGAGACTGCCAACCTATCCTCAGTTGATCCTAACAGCCGATTTAGCGATCGCGCCGAGTTCGACGAGCAGTGACCTGGGAGAAGGGTTGGCGAGGGCTTCGCCCCACTTCGTGAGGAGGGCAGAAGACGCTCACAAGTCTTACAGGTTATTTAATCCACGATCCTAAGATCCCTGCTTTGAGACTTGCCCTTAAATCGAAAGCCTTGCGCTAAGCTAGCTGATTAACGAAGCAAAGATTGAGGGTGCTAAAGTTTGCGCTGAGGGCAATGTGCAAGTTTTCCATCGCATCAATCAACCAGTGTACAGAATTGCGAGCGTGAGACTCATAGTGACTGAATAAGATTGAAAACCGCTTTTCTAGATAGGGCTTGACTTTACGGCAGAGCAGCACGATCTTGAGCAACAGGCTAGTTGTCAGCGTTGGACCTAGATTTGAAAGCAGATCCACAAAGACAAAGTGCTGAGGTTGCTGCGGGCTTTCAACCACTAAGAAGTTGAGTAATTGACTACACGTTCTAACAATTAGAAAATCATTTAACGGTTGATAATTGCTTTCAGGCAGTGTGTTTTCTAGTTGGGCATAAAGCTGTTGGTTAAACTGCCGCTTGCCATAGTCAGGCTCGATCGACGCGGTGATGTATTGGTAAAGATCGTCTTTAAATGCTTTAAACGATTTCGTGTCGCTCGTGTGGGTCAGAAAGCGTTGAGCGATATCTCGATGGGTATAAGATCCCTCAACTTTGCCTGCAAACTGCTGCAAGGCTACTCGCAGATCGCGATCGCCGAGTAGCGTCGGGTTTTTGACAGGTGTGATCAGCCGAGCAGAAATTTGACTGGGAATAATTATCGAAGAGGGTGTCGCGGCTTCACGAACCCCAAACGATCGCCGAACCTGATAGGTCACATATTGAGATAGGTCGATTTCATATTGTTTCTGCACCTGAGTTTGAATTTGTCGAATCGACTCCTGGTGCTCATCAGGACTGCCTTCACTGACCAAACAATGTTCGTAGAGATAGGGATAACGACGAATTAACGTTCCTAAAGGGGATGTCTCTGCGCTCTGGGTTTCGGCTCCTTGAGTCATCAATTGAGACAATCGGCGCAGCGTCAAATATTGCTCAGTCTCAAGAAACTGTTTAACGAGTTCTCGCAGTTGCTTAACGACGCGAGTGCGCGTATATTCCATGACTGGGCGGCTAGGAGGTGATGTCAGCAGCGCAACTAGCTCGGTGATCGCTATCTGTGATTGGGGTCGGGCTTGCCAGCGATTGATTAAAATGTGGCAGCAGCGATTGAGAATGAACTTAAATTCTTGCTCAGCAATTTTTGAGGTAACAACCTTGTCGAGATCTGAGAGAACGTGAGGGTCGTAGTTAGTTCCTTCAATAAAGAGCGATCGAAAGCGCTCAATTAACTGCCGAGGTGACTCGCATTGCACTCGATCGAGAAAATGGTTGTAGAGCCTTTGCTCTTCTTGGGCGATTTCACGATTACGATAAGTTGTCCATGTGCTCATCGGTTGAAGACTCCTATACGTAAATATTGGAGTTTAACAAAGCTGCTCTAACCGATTTCAGGAGTTCTTTCAATAATAAAGGGTTAGACGATGAGTTGCACATAATATAAATTCCTAAGTCAACTGAGTCTATACGCAGCCCTACATCTATAGAAAGCTATAGATACAGCCAATCCTAACTGAGCCAGTGAGCGTCTAGGTGTAACTGGAGTCACTTAATCAAAACTAAACATGGTAGCGTCGATATTCTTAATCGAAGCTTCACATTTCTCTCTAATAAACCCGTAACCTCAGTGATTGACATAACTATGCCAGTCAGTCTTCCCAAGACATTGTAGTTTCAATCAGAACCTATAATGTCTTAAGTTACTTTAAGCACATCATGGCTAGAACTGAATCACGCGTAGTGATTAATACAGAACGCACAAACATTATTCCGCAAACGATCTCTGAATCCGGGACGTTTACGGGAACTGGAATGGCGATCGTGTTGAGCGCTACTCTTCAACCTGATTGATTCGCCGTAGATTTAATACATCAGTCATCTTTCTGACTTGGGCAAAGGTGCGCTCTAGTTGAGCGTGGTCGCAGATATCAATGCCAAGATCGATGACGGCAGTCTGATCGGGAAAGGTTTTGACTTGGGCATTGCGAACGTTGATGGTGTTATCGGTAAGGCGAGACAGGATATCTTTAAGCACTCCTACTCGATCGATGACATCAATCTGAATGCAAACGGGGTAGGTTTGAGGTCGTCCCCCATTTCGACTCGTGGGGTTCCAGCTTACAGGAACTAGGCGATCGCCTTCAACGTGTTCTAGGTTGCTACAGCCTTGGCGGTGAATTGAAATGCCGCGATTGCTGCGGGTGACGGCTCCGATAATGGCTTCACCGGGGACAGGATTGCAGCAGCCCGCAAGGTGATAGAGTAAACCTTCGACCCCCGCGATCGGTGACTTAGTAGAAGTCGCAGGCGGTAACGATCGCAGCGGCGGTGACGAGGGCAACAACAGTTGGGGATCAGACAGAATGCTGTCGGAGTCTGAAGTCTTGGCGAGTGGCTGTTGGGCTTTGACCGCTTCTCGAATGCGGTTAAGTACCAAGTTAAGGGTCATTTCTCCATAGCCAACCGCAGCTAGCAGATCTTCGACACTGTGATAATTACAGCGTTCGGCGGCGACTAGCATCGGTGCAGATTTAAGCAGCGCTTCAAAACCATTTTTGCCCAGTTCTTTCTCTAGCATTTCTCGCCCGCGCAAGACATTTTCGTCTCGGTGCGATCGCTTATACCATTGTCGAATTCGATTACGCGCGCTAGATGTGACGACAAAGTTGAGCCAGTCTAAGCTGGGATGGGAATTTTTTTGAGTCGTAATCTCGACAATATCGCCATTGTGCAGCGTTGTATCGAGGGTGACCATCCGCCCATTGACTTTGGCACCTGCACAGTGATTGCCCACTTCGGTGTGAATTCGATAGGCAAAATCAACCGGGGTCGATCGAGAACTGAGGGAGACCACTTCTCCCCGTGGCGTAAAGACAAAGACATCGCCATCAAACAGGTTGTCTTTGATGCTTTCTAAATATTCTTGAGCATCTTTAAGGTCGTTTTGCCAGTCGAGTAATTGCCGCAACCAGGTGAATTTTTCATCAGTGGTGGTCATCGGCTGAGTGCTAGAACTGCCTGCCTCTTTATATTTCCAGTGGGCGGCGATTCCATATTCAGCAACGTGGTGCATCTCTAGCGTGCGAATTTGGACTTCTAGAGGACGACCCGTAGAGCCAATGACGATCGTATGGAGCGACTGATAACGATTAGATTTAGGCAGCCCAATATAGTCTTTAAACCGTCCGGGGATAGGACGAAACATATCGTGAACGACGGCTAGTGCGCGATAGCACTCATCATTAGTGCTAACAATAATCCGAATCGCAGCGACATCATAAATTTGCTCATAGCCTTTCTGCTGACGCTGCATTTTTTGGTAGATGCCATACAAATGCTTGGGGCGACCGCTCACCTCGATACAATTCACCCCTAACTGAAGCATTCGCTCTTTAAACGTTTGAGCGACTTGGACAAGTTGGCTCTCACGATCGCCCCGCTTTTCTGCCACCAGTTGCCGCACTTCTTGATAAGCATCCGTTTCTAGATACTTAAAGGCGAGGTCTTCTAGCTCCCATTTGAGGTTGCCGATGCCGAGACGATTAGCCAGAGGTGCAAAGATTTCTCTGGTTTCAAGGGCAATTCGGCGGCGCTTTTCGTCAGGGAGATGCTCTAGAGTCCGCATATTGTGGAGGCGATCGGCAAGCTTGACCACAATGACGCGAATGTCTTGCGCCATTGCCAAAAACATCCGCCGAAAGTTTTCTGCCTGACGCTCAGTTTTGCTAGAGAAGTTAAATTTAGAGAGTTTGGTGACTCCTTCAACCAAACAGCGCACTTCAGAACCAAACCGCTCCTCAATCTCGTCGGCAGTGACATCCGTGTCTTCAACCACATCATGCAAGAAGCCCGCCGCGATCATGATGCTGCTGCCACCCAAATCTCGCAGCAATCCTGCAACTGCAACCGGATGGGCAATGTATGGCTCTCCAGATGCTCGATATTGCCCTTCGTGAAGTTGATAGGCAAACTCAAATGCCCGACAAACCAAGTTGCTATCTTTAACTTCATCGGAACTGTTGGAATGCGATCGCTGAATTAAACATTCGCGCAACCAATCAGGAAGCGTAATATCCTTGGTGGGAATGGAAGCTGTTACGTTCATGCTGTCTAGCTCGGAGGGTGGGCGGGGCAGGAACTGAGAGATAACGAATGATTTTACTGCAATCATGTATTTACGTATACCAACCGCTAATTGAATGAGCGATTAGTCCAGCAGAGAGACGGGCTGCTAGACGAAATATTGAATAATTATTTCTGATATCGCGCGCCTGTAGGACTAATCACATCCTAGAGAAAGCTGACTGATATCCGGCTAAAGGCTGAAATTTTAACCAACATTAAGGTGGTTAAGGCTACATTTAGGTCTATTCTATCAACCGGAACACGTTTCTTAACACGAATTTTGAAGAGTAAGCCAATCTTAGCAGGCAAGAATCACGAATTAATTACTAGACCTCGACGCGTAATTCAGAGTTTCTGTCCCTCTGAGGAGGACACGATCGGGCTTCTCATCTAAGTTGAGATCATCACTATTTATTTGTGGGAGCCGATGAGATGAGCTATCCTCAAGCACCCTGGACACTCAAGGGATTTGCGTATCAAACGCTGCATTTAATTGACATCACCGCAGCATCGCCGTTTATTCCACCGGAGTTAGCGATCGTGGCGGCTGCCCCTGGCAAAACCCTGGGAGGAGTTTATCTTGCTCAATATGAAGACGGCTCTGGTTTGACCTATAACGAGCTAATTGTGGTAGCTGGTGTTGTAAGGCGGCAGCAAACGATCGGGGCTTGGGTGTCTCACATCTATGTCGATAATCCTGATTCGGTGGCAGGTGGTCGAGAGATTTGGGGAATGCCGAAGGAACTCGCCACGTTTGACTGGCAGATGGGAGGGCGGCAAGTCGTGGTTCACCAAGACGATCGGGTGCTGTGTTCGCTGAGTTCTAGCTGGCGAGTGAGTCTTTTGAGGCAGACGATCGCATTTCCAGTCTATAGTTTGCTGAATTCTAACTTTCTGCTATTTAGTGGGACAGCTTCAGCTAATTTTGGTTTAGTTGGGGTCAAATTAGAGGTGCCTGATCCGTCTCCCTTTAAACGACTGCTAGACACAATGCCAATTTCTGCGTTTAGTGCAGACTCATTGGAGCTAAGAGTCGATGCCCCAACAGTTGTTGCTCAGAAAGTTTCAGCTTAAGCGGTCGGTTATTTCAGCGAAAAGAGATGGTCATAGATGCGATCGATGCGAAATTCTAGACTTGTCTGTTGATTTGCCCACGTTAATTGAGTGATGACTACATCTGCATGAGCACACCAAGCATCATCCACAAGCTGAAGCGGAACGTCGATCGGGAAAATGCGGTATCCCGATTTTTGCGCTTTGTAAACCGCATTGAGTTCCAACGGTGATGGAAATTTCGCACCATTGAGCTTCACAATGCTATTCACTTGACACGGCATTCCCATAGATTCTCACTGTAGAGTTGCAAGACTGAAATCGCAAGCCCAGATTGGGTTTTTGGCGTTGTCAGCCAACTGATCGCTGTGCGGGTGCTTTGAGCAGCTTATTCACCATGGCAGGAATCTCAGATGGACGATCGGCAACCGGAATTTTAGCGCGCTTAAACGCATTGACTTTGCTGTCGGCACTGCCAATGTCAGGACCAAAATCGGCAATT
>JBBRMC010000195.1:0-6695 GCA_038231055.1 Leptolyngbyales cyanobacterium | reverse complement strand
TACGGCGGCTCTCAAGCAGACATTGCACGTTTTATCAGAAAAACCGTTGACTTTGACGGTAGAAGAGTCTCTTCAGCTTTGCCGTTTGGCAGAACAGCAACACTGTCAACTCGTGATTGATCATACCTACCTATTTCATCCGGCGGTGCTGCGTGGAAGGGCGGTGATGCAAGCGAGAGAGTTAGGCGATTTGCGCTATGGCTATGCAACTCGAACGCATCTCAGCCCTGTGCGATCGGATGTCGATGCTCTATGGGATTTGGCAATTCATGACATTGCCATATTTAACCATTGGCTCGGAGAAATACCCTGCCAGGTGCAAGCCAAAGGCACGGGATGGCTTCAGGAAGGCTTATCGGATGTGGTATGGGTAACGCTCACCTATCCCAGTGGATTTGAGGCAACGATTCATCTATCCTGGCTCAACCCTGATAAGCAACGAAGACTGTGCGTTGTGGGCAGTCAGGGCACGCTGATTTTTGATGAGCTTTTGCCATCGCTCTCTATTCAACGGGGGCAGCTTGCGCGGCAAGACCAGTATTTCGTCCCGATCGAGCAACGGCGCGAAGTTCTCGACTTACCATCGGCTGAGCCACTTCGACAAGTCTGCAATCACTTTCTGACCTGTGTTCGACACAATCAGCCCTCAGAGATTTCGTCAGGGTGGCTAGGAGCAGAGTTGGTTCACTGTCTCGTCGGGCTGTCTCAATCAATGCAGCAAAATGGACGATCAATATCACTTCAACCCATGATTAGACATTGACCTATCCATTTTGAGAAATCTTAATCGGCTGCACCTCAGTCGGCTGATTCTCGATCGCGTCTACAGACGCATTCAAGGGCATCAGTTCTAGAAGAGGAAGCCAAATCCGAAAGGTGCTGCCTTTGTCGAGAATTGAGTCAAACGAAAGGGTGCCGCCATGCAATTCAGCGAGGCGTTTGGTGAGCGATAATCCTAACCCGGTGCCTTCGTGTTTACGAGTTAGAGACGAGTCAATCTGCTGAAAAGGACGGAACAACAGATGCCAGCGATCTTGAGGAATGCCGATGCCTGAATCTTGGATTTCTAAACACAAGTAAGGCGTGCTGGGATTAACAGGACTGCGATCAGGACGATGATCTTGTTCTAACTGGTGTCCATAGGCTAACCAAACTCGCAGCTTCACCTGCCCACCTTCGGGCGTGAACTTGACCGCGTTAGACAGCAAATTGATCACCATCTGGCGCACCCGGCGTTCGTCAATGGGCACTCGATCGACTCGATCGTCAATCTCTAAAACCAGCGTTAATCGCTTCACCTCTGATCCCGGCTCGACCATCTTGAGACACTGACGGCAGAGGTCTTGAATCGCCACAGGTTGCAGATTGAGTTCGACTTTGCCCGCCTCGATTTTGGCGATGTCTAGCAAGTCGTTGATAATTTTTAGCAGGTGAAGAGCGGCATCATCGGCTTGTTGCAAAAATTCTAGCTCTTCGTCACGATCGTCGCAGCACCCATCTCTCACCAGACGCACACAGCCAATAATCGCGTTGAGTGGCGTTCGCAACTCGTGGGAAGTGGTTGCCAAAAACTCGCTTTTTAGCTGGTTGGCGACTTGGGCTTCTTGCCATGCTGTTTCGAGTTCTTCTGCCCGTTCTTCTAGCCGCTCTACCATGCTGTCGAGGGCTTCTGCTAAGTGATTCAATTCTCGAACTTTGAAATTTTTGGGCGCACGATCGGATGAATAGCGCTCTCGAATTTGCAACGCATAGTCACTGAGTTGCTCGATCGGACGGGCTAAATCTCTGGCTACATAGAGCGTTGCCAGCAAAATCGCTGTCAAGAATCCGATCATTAAAGTTGAGAGAACTTGCTGAATTCCGTTTAGGCTAGACAGCACCGTTGTCAGAGGGGTGACCGCTAAGACAATCCAGGTTCGGGTGACGTTGCCCCCCATCGAAACTTGGATTGAACGGTAACCTGCCAGCCAATCGGCTCCATCTTCTTCAAACGTGGAGAGATAGAGCGAGCTTTGTCTGCCGCCGATCGCTTCTCTAAACAGAGTTTGCAGTCGCTCGGAGGTGCCTGCTTGATCAATCGTTTGCCCCACTCGATTTGAGTTGGGGTGCGCCAAGATAGTGCCATCTTCGTCAATTACGATCGTATAGCCAAAGGTCGTCTCTGAGGCGTTAAGGTCAGCCTGATGCAGTGCGGACTTTAGACTCAAGACATAGCGAAGTGGACTGACTTGACTCTTAGAAGTCTGCGGCACGTAAACCGGAGCGCTCAATATGAGGCGGAGTTGACCATCGTCTTGGATTGGTGACTTGAGCGGTTGGGCAAGAGCTACCTGCACCGATGCTGGATTGATCAGCACCCCCCGTTGCTGCTTTGCCCAAGAATTGATGGATGTCTGAGCGATCGCCGATCGACCACAAGTGCTGGCAACCACTTGCTGCGTTTGAGCATCGGTCAGTTGCACACACTGCACTTCGATCGGTGAAGTCTGCTGCAATTGTTCTAAAAACCTTTGGGTTTCGTCAGATGGTTTGGGTTGCAGGGCAGAAGCAGTGGTTGCAGTTGCTAAATTGGTTCGCAAAGATGTGAGAGCATCCCGAATTCCTTCTCCCTTTCTAACGGCACTGGCAGTCAGGCTAGTGTGAGCCGTTTCGAGTATCCCTGATCGAGCTTTGCGATAGGCAACAATTTCTCCGGTCACCAAAACGGGAATGCTGAGGAGCAAAAGACGCGCCAGCAAAATGCGACGAAACGAGGACTGACTGAGTTTAGCCATAGAAGCGTGTAACCTGAGATGGATAACCCAATCACGATCGCAATTTAATCAGACCCCATAGAGCCGCTCTAAGTCAGATTAGAACTGGGTTAAGAACGATCTAGGTCAAGAAAGGATGAGTCGAGATGTTCCCAAAATAGCCTGTTTTTAGCTCAGAAGTGGATGGGATGCCTGAATATAAACCCATGAATAATTAAATATGAAAATTAAGACCTGATTGAACATTTTATCGATTTGACGGATGCAGTTGATTCCATTTTTGAGAAAAGTTCCTCATGCGACCGTGATTTTGGCGATGAGTGCTGACGGCAAAATTGCAGATGCGACTCGTGCTCCGGCTCGGTTTGGCAGCGCGATCGACAAACTTCACCTCGAAACGCAGGTGGCTCAAGCCGATGCTGTCTTGTTTGGGGCAGGAACTCTGCGGGCGTATGGCACGACGCTCAAAGTTAATCAGACTGATTTGCTAAACCAACGCCAACAGCAGGGGAAACCCCTTCAACCTGTGCAAATCGTTTGTTCGAGTTCGGCAGATTTGGATGCCGGGACGCGGTTTTTCTCACAGCCTGTTCCGCGTTGGTTGTTGACGACCTCGATCGGGGCAGAGAGATGGCACGATCGAGCAGAATTTGAACGAATTTTAGTTGCCGTGTCAAAAGAAGATTCTTCAAAAATCGACTGGCAGGAAGCTTTTCAACAACTCTCTGATTTGGGTTTAAGTCGGTTGGCAATCTTGGGGGGCGGTGAACTGGTCTCATCTCTATTTGCCGCTGACCTAATCGATGAACTTTGGCTAACCGTCTGCCCGTTGATTTTAGGAGGCGCAAATGCTCCGACTCCAGTTGAAGGTGTTGGCTTTGTGGCGGGTGTGGCTCCTCATCTGGAATTGCTAGCCATTCGCCCTGCGGGTGAGGAGGTGTTTTTGCACTACCGAGTTAAGCGGAAGCGGTTACGTCAAAACCAATAATCATGCGGGTTGCTATTCCTTTTTGTTTTTTGGTTTCCAGAATTCGGCTCGTGGACTGTATTTCTGGTATCCAGTGCCATCCTCAATGCCAATAATCTTATGACCAAAGCACTCAAGAAAGGCTACCATGCAACCTGTACCGCCGTAGGTATAGCCATGCGGATTGAACGTCAAGTAGTGCTGAGCGTTTTCTTCTTGAATGGCGACAAAATCATAGTCTCCGTCCCAAAATGCCTCAAGCATGGATTCTAAATGCCACTGGGGCATGAGCATTTTTGAGGAGTGACGAGTTTGAATCGGTGTTGAAAACCACTCGTCATGCCACTCTTTTTCTTCTTCAAGCGACGGATTCCAAAAATAGGCGCGTTCTTTATCAGTCAGGTAGTCAACAAATGACTGATCGACGACTACTCCATCTGTCTCCTTTGCAGCCTTAGCCATTTCAAAGAGTTTGATCGTTCGCTGAAGAGATTTTGTATCTTTTGGCGTGAACTCTAGGTAGCAATAGTCCATAGTTTTCAAGCGGTCTAACGGCTTTTATTCTTTGCATCTTCACTAAGATCTCTTGTTCGTCTACCCCAATAAGTTGGTAGACTCGGCTTCCACGATAAGTTCACAACTTCTCTCTTTGGAGCTTAGAAGATTAGGTGACTGCATATCCACTAAATTGGCGTTTGAAGGGAGAGTGAAAACCCAGCACAATATCAGATGCCGGAATTCCTTTATCGGTTAGGACTTGAGCGATCGCTGTTTCTGTACCGTTGTATTGAATCCAGATTTTGCCATCCTTGATATCAAAGTGAAGAATGAGACTAAAAATGCGTTTCTGATTTTCCCAGCCGATATAGGCAAGTTGGTAGTGATCATGTTCAGTGTCGCAGATAATTTCAGTTTCTACGTCATTGGAGTAGGTGTAGGGATGGGCTTGTTCGGTGAGAACCTGCCGAATTATTTGTCGGTAGTATTGAAGCTTATCCATTGTTTGATTTCCTCCTTGATGGGATCGTAATTAATCAGGTTTATAGCGTGACGTTTGAGAGATTTTTGGATGAAGGGAAGTTGAAAGAAGTCATCGTAGGTTTCTAGAGGAACTGCGAGATATAAAGTCCGATCGGGTTCTTTATCTTCGAGACCTTGAACATAGTTTAAATATTGTCCTAATGCGGAATGAAACTCGCTGATATCTGAGTCTGTAATAAAGCTTTTGATCTCGATCGCAATTTTTTCGTGATCGCGTTGAGCTGCGATCGTACTTTCTGCCCCTAGATCAATTTTTAGCTTGACTGCTTCACTAATCTGAATGGTATAGCGGTTTTCACTAGAGTGAGGTACGGCATCGCATCTGTAACGCTTGTGCAGCAAGGATCTGATGTACTTCATTCATGCGGGAACCGCTATAAAAGGATCGTGGGTAATCAGCCAGCCATCCTTCTCTAGAGCGCGTTTAACGGCTTCATGAAATTGATCTTTGCGTGACATCGCCTTACACCTCTACCTCGTGGTAAGCAAAGTTCGTCTGTCAAATTCTGTATCTACAATGAAATGCGATCGCCACAATTTTACCGTGATTGCCTTACTCGGCGATCGCAACTCCTCCTATTCGATGGTCACTGTTCAACATTCAGTTGTGATTTGATGCAATGCCGTTGCGATCTAACACAATGCCCTTGTCACTGTTCAACATTCGATTGCGACTTGACACAATACCATTGCAACTCGACACAACGCTATTGCAACTCGACACAATGCCCTTGCAGACTACTGCGCTTAATGTTGAGCGAGATCATTCCTAATTCCCCCCACTCCTAAATTGGAGGCAACTCCTCCAAAATGGTGAAGCGGATGTGATTGATGGCGAGATCACCGATCGACAAATCAAACAAGTCGCCCACCGGAACGCCGCCACTTCTCAGCGACTCAAAGGTGATGCCTTTGCCGATTTCGGCATGAAACCAGGGCAAACCCATAAAAAATCGCGTCGGATACGGACCTCGCTCTACGATGTCATCAGGATTCGACTCCATCGGTAGCCATCCAAATCCAGGCACGTAAAACTCAATCCAGACGTGGTTATAGTCGGGTTCTAACGGAATGCGCTGACGTTCGGGATAAGGAGGACATTTGTAGCGTCCGACTGTGCGACAGGCAATGCCGTTGAGCCGAGACAACGCCAACAGCAAACCAACATATTCACCACAGGAGCCAATGCCCCGTTCTAAAACGACATCGGGCGGATCGATGTGAGGTTTGATGCCATAGGAGAGCCGATCGTAGACAAAGTTACGAATCTTGAGAATTTTTCTGAGTAGGTTGGTTTCGGTGCCGATCGCTTCTCGCGCAGCAGCCTGAATCACGGGCGTATCCATCGCTAACTCATCGTCATCGACCAAATAACGCGCTTTAAATTCAGGGGTGAGTTCAGACACGTTATCAATCGCATCGGGCGTGAGTTGATATTTGATGCCTCGCACCTCAAGCAAGGCTTTCCAACCAAAGATATTCCGCTCGTTGGACTTGAGTGAGTCAAACTTAAAAACCGCAACCCTTTGTCCTTCCTGAATTTCTTCTGTAAACGGCACCCCGATCGCTTCAACGTGCTTGACTTTTTGGCGATCGGTTTCAGTCGGCAGAGCAATGCGCCACTCTAAATTTTCTAGATGAACTTCATCTAAAGGCAGCAACTCTTCCGCATAAGACATCTCAATCAAATAGCCATTTGAGAGCGCATAGCGTCCTTTGGGATCGTTGTGGAAGTAGAGCGGATGAACAAAGGTGCGATCGCGAAAGGTCAATTCATGACTCGGATCAGCATTGGGATTGTCGCGAATGTAAGCCTCTTCGCTGGCGTAGGAGATATAGAGAGTTGGTTTTTGAGTCATTGAGTCGGGCAAAAATGCCAATCCGGTTGGCGACTCAAAGGGGGTGAGAATGCTGAACTGAAGTTCGCCTGTCGC
>JBBRMC010000194.1:0-6713 GCA_038231055.1 Leptolyngbyales cyanobacterium | reverse complement strand
GGCGGATTGCCCACAATGTATTTCCATTGGGCACGATCGCGATCGGCGGCACCAGGAGACAAATAGGCTTCTCCCAATAACGGCACCAGGTCATCATCGCGCAGCAAACTGTTTAAGTTGTAAACATGAATCTGGGGCGGGGCGGCTTTAGGTGAAAAGCGCAGCAGTGCCCACATCAGTTGAAAATGGCTGATAAACGCGGCAAAGGGGTTCAGGTCAAAGCCCCACACCTCATCCTGCACGTCTCGCCTCACGTCTGTCGCATCCAGCCCTCTCGTTTTGGCATCTTCCAGCTTGCGATGCACATAGCGCACCAAAAACGAGCCACTGCCGCAACTAGGATCGAGTAAGCGTCCCGGTTCATGGCTCCAGACAGTTTGTTCCAGCAACCAATCCACGATCGAAGCTGGAGTGTAGAACTCACCGAGTCGCTTGCGTTTGGCAGTGGGCAAAAACTCCTGATAAATTTCGCCCAACAGCTCTTCCGAGAGTCCCGCAAAGTCATAAGCATTAAACCGGAGGATCAAGCGCTGCAAGCTTTCATCTAATGCCCCGTTTGCCTGATAAATCCAATCAAAGACCGTGCGCTCAAACGGTTCTTTATAGAGCCGTCCCACATCTTCCGCCACCAACCGCACTAACGCACGGGCATCACCCGTCAATTGATCGACAAACGCTGCCCAATCTTGCGGTCCTCCATTCGACAAGCGCCGTTTTTTGGTCAGCTTCAGATCTTCGACCAGCCGCAGGAACAAAACACGGGCAATCAATGCCGCGACAGAATCGGCAATAAACGCTTCTCGAATCCGCTTTTGTGCCTCGCTATTGTTACTTGCCGCAACTTCTCGCCCATATTGTTCCTCAAACTGAGGCAAGACATCTTCAAAGAGCCGCCGCACAAAGTCTGATTTGAGATTCAACCGTACCAACGCACGACGTTTGGTTTCGCCAGCGCCAACCAGGTTGCGTTCGATCGCCTGTTTGTGCTGTTTGTAGTCCTCATACTGCTCTGCCAAGCCCTGAATCGCCACTTCTGCCGCGCTACTGAGTTCGGCAAACCCTGACTGTAAATCTTGCCGCAAACGGTCTAAGGTATCGGGGTCATTGAGCTTCAAATAGATGTAAGGCAGTTGCCCCGCAATGAAGGTTGCCCATTGGTTTTCATGCCCTGCCTGCTCATACGACAGAAACTTGAGTTTTTCCCTTAAGTCTTCCAGTGTGATGTCTGAAAGTGCGATCGGATCTTCTAATCCCTGAATGGCGGATTGATCTGGCAGCACCACCCAGAGATAATGCGCCGTCAGAAACAGCACATAACGGGTTAACCCCTCCACATACTTGCGCTTCTGCTGCCAAAGCTTTTGCCGTCCGCTGACTGTCGTGAGTTCCGCATCATCCTTTTTGAGATCGCCAACCACCCAGGCAATTTTTTCGGGAGTCACCAACTTGATGTCAGGGTAGCCGCCCCCGCCTGCGTCTTCCGTAATCACCTTTTCTCTGGGATAGTCCAGCAATCCTGCCAGAAAGTCTCGCACATCCGGGTTGTACGATCGCTCTGGACGGCTCCAATCTAACGCCAACCACTTTGCAAGTGAATCAGCCTGCGGTCTCTCTGATCTGCGGCTTCTTGCCAAAGGTGAACCTCTCTTATAGACTGTTCTCAATTACTCAGCCAGCAGAGCATAGATTAACACTTTCGGTCGATCGAGAAGCCAAAGCTTTAGTCAATTGAGACAGCCAAAGCTTTAGTCAATCGATCGTATTGCATGACAGATGACGCGCTAGCAATCTCCGTCTTCTGGCATAC
The DNA here is from genome assembly GCA_038231055.1 of Leptolyngbyales cyanobacterium. Lineage (GTDB taxonomy): Bacteria > Cyanobacteriota > Cyanobacteriia > Leptolyngbyales > Leptolyngbyaceae > Phormidesmis_A. Next base: position 4,906 of record JBBRMC010000194.1, on the reverse strand, counting down.
AGCAGAAGTGATGCCTGCGGCGAGCTACGCGATCGGTCGTTGCTAAAACTTGAGCAAAAGTCAATATTCCAAATTTATTCAATCTGAGATACCAACTCTGGTTGAAGAATTGAAAGTACAAATTCTCCCTCACCGTTGAGAACAGTAATTTCTAAGCTTTTTTCTATCTGCAAAATTCACTCAACTTAGTTAATAGCCGTCACCTCGATCGAGAGTCCAGCAAGAATACCGATAGAATAAAATCTTGTCTCGATACGTGCAGAATTTTATGTCAGTGATTGCCTCCGCTCCTTTTTCGGCTGAAGAGATTGCTGCTGAAGGATTAAAGCCCGAAGAGTATGCAGATATCGTGCAACGGTTAGGTCGTCACCCTAACAAAGCCGAACTGGGAATGTTTGGCGTAATGTGGTCAGAACACTGTTGCTATAAAAACTCTCGTCCGTTGCTCAAGCAGTTTCCAACTGAGGGCGAAAAGATTCTCGTTGGACCCGGTGAGAATGCAGGAGTCATTGATTTAGGAGACGGCTTGCAGCTTGCCTTTAAGATCGAGTCTCACAATCACCCCTCCGCAGTCGAACCCTTTCAAGGCGCTGCAACTGGGGTGGGCGGAATTCTGCGAGACATTTTTACGATGGGGGCACGCCCGATCGCGCTACTCAACTCCCTGCGATTTGGGTCTTTAGACGATGCCAGAACGCGCCGCATCTTCACAGGCGTAGTGGCTGGTATTTCTCACTATGGCAACTGTGTCGGAGTGCCGACGGTGGGCGGTGAGGTTTATTTTGACCCCGCTTATTCGGGCAATCCCTTAGTCAATGTGATGGCATTGGGCTTGATGGAGACGACCGAAATCGTCAAGTCGGGAGCAAAAGGCATCGGCAATCCGGTTCTCTATGTCGGCTCAACCACGGGACGCGACGGTATGGGCGGAGCCAGCTTTGCCAGTGCGGAACTCAGCGATGAATCGATGGACGATCGTCCGGCTGTGCAAGTCGGCGATCCCTTTCTCGAAAAGTCGCTAATCGAAGCCTGTCTCGAAGCCTTTAAAACGGGGGCAGTGGTCGCCGCTCAAGATATGGGCGCGGCGGGTCTCACCTGCTCAACCTCTGAGATGGCAGCCAAAGGTGGAGTCGGCATCGAATTGGATTTAGATTTGATTCCAGCGCGAGAAACGGGCATGGTGCCTTATGAATATCTGCTGTCTGAATCTCAAGAGCGAATGTTGTTTGTGGCGCACAAAGGACGCGAACAAGAACTGATCGACATCTTCAAACGATGGGAACTTCAGGCAGTCGTCGCCGGAACAGTGATTGAGGAATCGATCGTCAGAATTTTGTTTAAAGGTGAAATCGCCGCAGAGATTCCTGCAACGGCTCTGTCAGATAACACCCCGATTTATCATCACGAGCTACTCGCCGAGCCGCCCGACTATGCCCTCAAAGCCTGGGAATGGAGCAGCGATCGCTTGCCGCCCTGCAATGAGAAGGGCATTGAACTCGCTAGCGGATTCCTCACTTGGAATCAAGTGTTGCAAAGATTATTAGACACTCCTACGATCGCATCTAAGCGCTGGGTCTATCGCCAATACGATCACCAAGTTCAAAACAACACGGTCGTTCTCCCCGGTGGAGCTGATGCCGCCGTCGTGCGAGTTCGTCCCCTCGCGAATGCGTCGTCTTCCTCATTTGTGGCTGATTCCGCATCCCTCACAAAAGGCGTTGCTGCGACGGTGGACTGTAATGCCCGCTATGTCTATCTCCATCCCTATGAAGGAGCCAAAGCTGCTGTCGCAGAAGCCGCTCGTAATTTAAGCTGCGTGGGGGCAGACCCGATCGCCGTCACCGACAATCTCAACTTTGGTAGCCCCGAAAAACCGATCGGATATTGGCAACTTGCCGAAGCCTGTCGAGGTCTCGCCGAAGCCTGCACCGAATTTTCAACCCCCGTCACAGGCGGCAACGTCTCTCTCTATAACGAGACTTTGGATAGTGAGGGCAAACCCGCTCCAATTTATCCCACTCCAGTGGTTGGAATGGTGGGGTTAATTCCCGATCTGAGCCGAATCGCAGGTCAAGGATGGAAAACTGAAGGAGATGCAATTTATCTGCTGGGATTAGAGGTGAATACACTCTCTGAATCCGTAACGTTGGGAGCGTCAGAATATTTGGCAACTCTACACAGCACGATCGCTGGCAAACCTCCGACGATCGACTTCACCTTAGAACGATCAGTTCAAGCCACCTGTCGAGACGGCATTCGTCAGGGATGGATTCAGTCTGCCCATGATTGCGCGGAGGGAGGCTTGGCGATCGCGCTCGCTGAATCCTGTCTGAGCAGTCAATATGGGGCAGACATCACCCTCGACGCGGCTCCGGCTCGATGGGATGAATTGCTGTTTGCAGAAGGCGGCGCACGCATCGTCGTCTCAGTTGCGCGAGAGCATCAAGCCGATTGGGAAGCCTATCTGACCCTGCACCTCGACACACCGTGGCGAAAAATCGGTCAAGTCGGAGGGCGATCGCTAAGAATTTCAACGGCTAACCATCTCTGGTTAATTGACGCTACGATCGCAGAGATGCACCTCTCTTGGCAAACCGCGATCGAGCGCCGATTAGAACAATAACGTCCTGCGATCACAGGAATGCACTCTCGTTCCTGCACTTCAATAGGGATCTAATCAGATGTGTGAGACTATTAAGTAAACGTTAAGACTTCTTAAGTCGCCCGTTGCCTCAACCCCTGCTTACAGATTACGCAATCCTTACTAACCTCTGAGTTAAGCCTATGTTGCCTGATGACACATTGCCTGCCTATCCTGCTTCTGAGTCGTCTAACGAATGGGTAGACCCACTCATGTCTGCTGACAAACCAGAAGAGGCGTGCGGAGTCTTTGGGATTTATGCGCCCGGAGAGAGGGTCGCTAATCTCACCTACTTTGGACTGTATGCACTCCAGCACCGAGGGCAAGAATCAGCAGGCATCGCTACTTTTGACGGAGACGTGGTTCACCTCCACAAAGAAATGGGGTTGGTGTCTCAAGTCTTTAACGAAACGATTCTCAACGAGTTGACCGGAAATCTGGCGATCGGACACACCCGCTATTCAACAACCGGATCGAGTCGGGCGGTCAATGCCCAACCTGCCGTGGTGCAGACCCGTTTAGGCAAAATCGCCCTGGCACACAACGGCAACTTGGTGAATACCCAAGCGCTACGAGCAGAGCTTTTAGAGCAGAATCATGATTTTCTGACCACCACCGATTCAGAAGCGATCGCCTGGGCGATCGCCGAAGCCGTCAACGCTGGAAATGGTTGGGTCGATGCTGCCATTCATGCCTTTAAGCGCTGTCAAGGAGCCTTTAGTTTAGCGATCGGAACTCCTGATGGCATGATCGGCACTCGTGATCCCAACGGAATTCGTCCTCTAGTGATTGGCACACTTCCTAGAGAGTCTCCGACCGATTCACTCCGCTATGTTTTCGCCTCTGAAACCTGTGGCTTAGATATCATCGGAGCTGACTATCTGCGCGATGTTCAGCCGGGTGAACTGGTATGGATCACCGATGCGGGGTTAGAGTCGATTCGATGGGCAGAGCAATCGCAGCGCAAGCTTTGCATCTTTGAGATGATTTATTTTGCGCGCCCCGATAGTGTGATGCACGAAGAAAGTTTGTATAGCTATCGGTTGCGAATCGGTCGCCAACTCGCAGCAGAATCGTCGGTGGATGCTGACATCGTGATTGCGGTTCCTGATTCGGGCGTGCCTGCGGCGATCGGGTTCTCCCAAGCGTCGGGAATTCCCTATGCGGAAGGGTTAATCAAAAATCGCTATGTGGGTCGCACGTTTATTCAGCCAACTCAAGCCATGCGCGAATCGGGAATCAGAATGAAGCTGAACCCGCTCAAAGACGTTTTGGCAGGAAAGCGTGTGGTGATTGTCGATGACTCGATCGTGCGAGGCACCACGAGTCGCAAAATTGTGAAAGCGCTACGCGATGCAGGCGCGATCGAGGTTCACATGAGAATTTCATCGCCTCCGGTGACGCATCCCTGCTTTTATGGCATCGACACTGACAGCCAAGATCATTTGATTGCCGCCACAAAGTCGGTTGAAGAGATTGCCAAGCAAATCGAGGTGGATTCTCTGCAATATCTCAGTTGGGATGGAATGCTGACCGCCACTCGCGAAGACACCAATGAGTTTTGCTCAGCTTGCTTTACGGGTGATTACCCGATCGGCGTTCCTGAACCGTTGAAGCGTTCCAAACTGATGTTAGAAAAAGCAGCGACGACTTAATGAGGCGAATGAAACGATCTCGACTACATCTCTTTGAAGACTGTGGTCAGCGATCGTCTGTCCATTCATCTAAAGGTATAACGGCAAAATGCAGCGGCAGATAGCTTTGAACTCAGCACCAGCGGATTTTGTCCGTTCGCTGCCGTGAAGTGCTGTCTACCATCTGAGTTGTTGGAACCACGATCGCCGACCATCTCAGACACCGTTATCAGGGCTTCTGTCGATCGATAGATCCTTCGAGTCATGAAACATCTCTTAAAGTAGAACAATTTTATTGAGCTGACTCGACCTCTGGCAGAGCAGAAATTGAGGCGATCGCAGTAAAGTTAAAGAATAAATTTTGTTAACTTAACTTGTTTCAATCCCCATTTTGAGCTTTACCGTCTCGTTCTAAACTTCGGAGCCTAAGGTTATGACTGGCGTTTTGTTAGATTCCAGTAGATTAAGTAGCTGGAAGACAGAAGATCTTAAAAGTGAAATTTTAGCCCTGACAAAAGACCGCGATACTGACCCGCTTAAAGACAAAGTCTCGTTTCATAAGAACGAGTTAGCCCCTTACTTTGATGAGCTAAGTCGGCGTAATCCTTACCCGATCGTTGAAGATCAAATT
>JBBRMC010000193.1:0-6756 GCA_038231055.1 Leptolyngbyales cyanobacterium | reverse complement strand
CCCGCCTTGCGGCTGCGATCGCTGCCTCTAGAAGAAAAGCCTGCTGCAAAGGGCAAACGAAAATCGGCGGCTTACCAGCACGCGGTGCCCAAATTTGAAATTCATCCCGGCTGGGAGATTATTTCTGAACAATACGAAACGGAGCTTCAGCGCTTTGTCGAATCGATGCCCTTTGCCTGTGTTGCTGGGTTTGCGGCTCCCCAAAAAACGCCAGAATTTTACGACAAAGAACGGCTATTGCGGCATTTTTCAGAATGCTTACTCACCGAAATTGTGGTTTGCACACCCTCGACGACTGCGTTTGATCTCAAAGTCGCAGATTCTTTGATTGATAGCTGTCTGCATCCCTGGCGCAAAAAACGGTCTGACGATTTAGAAACCTATCAACAGTGGCAGACATGGCGCGATCGAATTCGTCGCACTCAATCTGCAACTGAGTTCTATCTGTGCTTTCAGCTTCAAGCCCCCGACAAATCTGAAGAAGCCTGGAAATTAGAATTTCAGGTTGCTGCCAAAAACGACCCGTCTTCACGGTTGCCGTTATTAGAGTATTGGCGAACTCGTCCCAAGCAGAAGAAAGAATTGCAGAAACAGTTTGGCGAAAACTTTGAGCAAAACTTACTGTTAAATCTAGGCTACGCAGCGCGAATCTATCCCAATCTTTGGGCAGGGCTAGAAACCGATCAGCCGACGGAGATTTTCTTAACATTGAGCGATGCGTTTGACTTTCTCAAAGAGTCAGCGTGGGTGCTAGAAGAGGCAGGTTATAAAGTAATCGTTCCGGCTTGGTGGACTCCCAAAGGACGAAAACGTGCCAAAGTTCGGTTAACGGCTCAAAGCAGTCCTAAACCCTCTGGCAAAAATAAGCGTTATTTTTCATTCGATACACTCGTTGAATATCAGTATGAATTAGCGATCGGAGATCAGCCCGTCAGCGAACAGGAATGGCAACAGTTAGTCAATGCTAAAACTCCACTTGTGAGATTTCGGGGGCAATGGATCGAGCTTGATCAGAACAAAATGCAGCAAATGCTAGAGTTTTGGAAAACTCACCAGCAAGAACATCCAGAAATGTCGCTGCTAGATTTCATGAAAATGAGAGCTAGTGCCGATGAAAGCATGGAGGTTGACGTTGATCACGATCGTCTGCTGTCTGAAATGATGGCAAAGCTGAATGACAAAAGTCAGCTAGAACCTGTGTCTGATCTAACTGGGTTTCAAGGAACGCTGCGGGAATATCAAAAGCGAGGCGTTTCTTGGTTGCGCTATTTAGAAGAGTTAGGATTAAGTGGCTGCCTCGCAGACGATATGGGCATGGGAAAATCGGCGCAGGTAATTGCGCGGTTGGTACAAGAACGAGAACACGCAGATGATCAGTCCGTCTTACCGACGTTATTGATTGCACCTACATCGGTGGTCGGCAACTGGCAAAAAGAAATCGAAAAATTTGCACCACAGTTACGATCGCTGATTCATCACGGTAGCCAACGCCTTCAAGATGCGAAAGAATTCAAATCGATCGCTCAAAATTATGATGTAGTGATTACGTCATTTACGCTGGTGCGTAAAGATGAAAAGATGCTGGCGAGTGTTGATTGGCAACGCTTAGTGGTGGATGAAGCCCAAAATATTAAGAACCCAAAAGCGGCACAAACGAAAGCGATCGCTAAACTTCCGGCACATTATCGCCTCGCTCTCACGGGAACGCCCGTTGAAAATCGATTATTAGATCTCTGGTCAATCTTCAACTTCCTTAACCCTGGCTATTTAGGAAAAGAAGCTCAGTTTCGCAAATCGTTTGAGATTCCGATTCAAAAAAATAGCGATCGGACGCAATCGGCAACGCTCAAAAAGTTAGTCGAACCCTTTATTTTGCGACGGGTTAAAACTGATCCGGCAATCATTTCAGACTTGCCTGATAAAGTCGAACAAAAACTCTACTGCAATCTGACTAAAGAACAAGCGTCTCTCTATGAAGCGATCGTCAAAGATGTCGATCAACAAATCCAGACCACAGAAGGAATTCAGCGCAAAGGATTGATTTTGGCAACCCTGCTGAAACTCAAACAGATTTGCAATCATCCCAGGCAATTTTTGCAAGACGACAGTGATTTCACACCGCAGCGATCGCAAAAGCTCGATCGCTTAACTGAAATGATCACAGAAGCGGTTGATAAAGGAGAAAGTTTGCTGGTGTTTACGCAATTTACAGAAATTGGAGACGCACTGGAGAAATATTGTCAACACACGCTTCACGCTAACACTTATTATTTACACGGCGGAACGAATCGCAACAAACGTGAGCGAATGATTGCTGAGTTTCAAGATCCTGAAACAGAACCATCGGTCTTTATTCTGTCGCTCAAAGCAGGCGGAGTCGGCATCACGCTCACTAAAGCTAATCATGTGTTTCATTTCGATCGCTGGTGGAATCCGGCAGTTGAAGATCAAGCTACCGATCGAGCGTTTCGGATTGGGCAAAAAAAGAATGTCTTTGTTCACAAGTTCGTCGCGATCGGGACTCTAGAAGAACGCATTGATCAAATGATTGAAGATAAGAAAAAACTGGCTGGCTCGATCGTCGGGTCGGATGAGTCGTGGCTGACCGAGTTAGATAACGATGCCTTTAAGCAACTAATCGCGCTCAATCGAAGTGCCGTTATGGAGTAACGCTCATGGCTCAATTTAGTCGAACCTGGTGGGGAAAACGATTTATCGCAGCGCTGGAAGAATTCACCGATCCGGGTCGGTTGAGTCGAGGTCGATCGTATGCCAACGGTGGCAAAATCAAAAGCTTTGAGATTAAAGACGGGATTGCAACCGCTCAAGTTCGTGGCTCGGTGAATCCTTACTTTGGTGTGTATAAAGAACCGCTCTATACGACGGCGATCGAGATCAAATTAATCAGTGCGGCAAATTGGTCAGCGGCGATCGCCTACGTGGCATCTAAAGCAGGATTTATCTCTAAACTTTTGCTCAATGAGATGCCTGATAACATCGAGGATGCGTTTTCAACATTGGGACTGCATCTGTTGCCCCACCAGCGATCGGACTTTAAAACCCGTTGTTCCTGTCCTGACTCTAGCAATCCCTGTAAACACATTGCAGGAGTCTATTATTTGCTGGCGGCGAAGCTCGATCGTGACCCGTTTTTGCTGTTTGAACTGCGAGGGCTTTCGAGAGCCGATTTACACGCTGAGTTAGCCAAATCACCGCTAGGAAGGGCGCTTTCTCAAGAGTTGGCGGCTGAACAATCACCGCTCACTCCGGCAGAATCGTACTACACTAAACCGGATACAGTTGCGGCATCTGACGTGAGCCTTAGAGACTTTTGGCAGGGAAGTAAGCGATTGCCGACCGTGATCGAACCTGATGTCCAGAATAGTGTCTCTGCCATTTTGATCAAAAAACAGGGAGACTTTCCGGCGTTTTGGCACAAAGACAGTTCTTTTATCGCCACGATGGAGGAGCTATATCAGCGCGTCAAAGCCAAAAATCGAGAGATTTTCTAACCTACAGTAGAGACGCACCGTCCTATGCTCCTACCCACAAACTCAAAAAAACGCACGATTACCACACCAAGTTAATTGACTTGACACACAAAAGGCGTAAATATCTCTATACTGCTCGATTTTAGCAGTCAGTCCACTAAAACCCTGGTTAAAGATGGGCGGTCAGCCCCAGTGTTAGGAGCGCCACTTCGATGAAAAAGACATTATTCCTGAGTCCCCCGTCCTTTGACGGATTTGATGGGGGTGCTGGGTCGAGATATCAGGCAAAGCGCGAAATTACGTCGTTTTGGTACCCTACTTGGTTAGCACAGCCCGCCGCACTCGTGCCAGGGAGCAAACTGGTCGATGCCTCACCCCAGGGTCAAACGGTAGACGATGTGCTGAAAATTGCTCAGGATTACGAATTAGTAATCATGCACACCAGCACACCCTCGTTGGCTAACGATGTCAAGTGTGCCGAAGCGCTCAAAGCCCAAAATCCAGCATTAGAGGTGGGGTTAATCGGTGCCCACGTCGCGGTTTTACCCGAACAAACGCTGCGCGAAAACCCCATCATTGATTTTGTCTGTCGCCACGAGTTTGACTATACCTGCAAAGAGTTGGCATCCGGTGAGCCTTGGGATCAAATCAAAGGCTTAAGCTATCGCGATCAAGATGGGCATCTTTGCCACACGCCCGATCGAGACTTGATTCACGATTGGGATGCCATGCCGAGTGTTCTCCCGGTCTATGCCCGTGACTTAGACATTGAGAAGTATTTCATTGGTTATCTGCTGCACCCTTATATCTCGTTTTACACGGGGCGAGGCTGTCCCGCTAAGTGCAGCTTTTGTCTATGGCCTCAAACGATTGGGGGACACCAATATCGCAGCAAAAGCCCGGAGGCAGTGGGGCGCGAACTGTCAGAAGCAAAAGCGATTTTTGGCGATCGAGTTCGTGAATATATGTTTGATGACGACACTTTCACGATCGACAAACCACGCGCAATCGCCATCAGCGAACACATGAAGCGGTTAAAACTCACTTGGAGCTGCAACGCTCGTGCCAATCTCGATTACGATACCCTCAAACAACTGCGAGATAATGGGCTGCGGCTGCTACTCGTCGGCTTTGAGTCGGGCAATCAGCAGATTCTCAATAATATCAACAAGGGGATCAAGCTGGAAGCGGCACGGCAGTTTATGAAACACTGTCGCGATTTGGGAATCACTGTTCACGGCACATTCATGATTGGATTGCCGATCGAGACTCGCGAAACCATTGAGGAAACGATTCGATTTGCCTGTGAGATCAGTCCTCACACGATTCAAGTCTCGATCGCCGCTCCCTATCCGGGCACCGAACTCTATCAGCAGGCAATTGCAAACGGCTGGTTTAGCAATCAGGCACTCGTCGCCAATTCCGGCATTCAGACCTCAACGCTGCACTACCCAGATTTGTCAAGTGCCGAGATTGAAGATGCGGTTGAGCAGATGTATCGTCGGTTCTACTTTCGACCCAAAGCGATCATGCCGATCGTGCGCGAAATGTTGAGCGATCGCCAAATGCTGATGCGCCGACTGCGAGAAGGTGGAGAATTCTTTTCTTACCTCAAAGATCGGCGGTCACAAGCGGCAGCTAGGTAGTGGCAAAAACCGCTCCCACTCCACAGTTATGGATATCAAATGGTGAAATCTCGGTGAGTAAGTACATTGTCCTTTCGCTGTTGGTGGTCTTTCAGGTTTTGGGCGATGTCTGGTTGAGTCGAGGAATGCGACAGGTTGGGGCGATTAGTGTCTCGACTCCGGCTGCCCTGCTGACGATTGGGATACACCTGTTGACCAATCCCTGGATTTTGCTAGGAATTGCCTTTTTACTGGGTTCCTTATTGCTCTACTTGGCAGCGATTTCGCAGTTGGATCTAAGTTATGTGCTGCCAATGACCGCCTTTAAATATGTCTTATCTGCTGGCTTTGCGGTACTAATTCTCGGTGAGAGTGTTTTTCCACTGCGCTGGGTCGGAACGGCTCTAGTATCGGGGGGAGTATTGCTAGTAGCGTTGGGAGAAGCCGTCGTTGAGAGAATGAAGTGCAAAAAAGACAGCCAGATTTCTAGCATCTTGCTCACGCCGCTCTCATTTTCTCTGGCGATCTCTAAATTGGGAACGACGATGCTGCAAAGCACTACACTGATCGGAATCGTGATCATGGCGCTCGCTGCATCCACCGGTGATATCTTGCTAACGGCTGGCATGAGACAAGTGGGAGAGGTGACCGAAATGAATGCGCGATCGCTGGTACGGCTCATCGGTCGAGTCTTGACAAACCCTCTAATTGGCTTAGGAATTTTGTGTATGGCGGCTGACTTTTTTTTGTTTATTGGGTTGTTGGGTCGGGCTGATCTCAGCCTGATTATGCCTCTGACTGCTTTGAGCTATCCATTTAGTCTTGTAGGAAGTCACTACATTCTTAAAGAGCGGCTAACGGGTGGGCGACTCGCAGGGACTGGGCTGATTGGCATAGGTGTCACATTCATTTTAGTGAATTCAGTTCCATAACTGCTCCTATTTAATACATTTAAAACAGGTACTGCATCCACCATGATTCATTTTTATTTACAGATTATCATGCCATTCGTCACTGTCGTCTGGTTCGTGTTCTATTATCTATTGTTGTTTTTGTGTATCACAGCAATTATCTATTATAGTTATGCGATTTATGCAGCGTACAGATTCTTCTCGCAGCCCGATCGAGTCGATCCTAATTTTCAGCCTGCAATCAGCATTTTGAAACCCGTGTGTGGACGCGATCGAGAGGCTTACAAAACCCTTTCCTCATTCTGCTGCCAAAACTATCCCAATTACCAAATCATCTTCGCCGTGCAGGACTGGGCTGATTCTAGCGTTGAGGTGATTAAGCAGATTATTTGCGATTTTCCAGCGATCGACATTCAGCTTGTCGTCAGCGATCACTCGATCGGGTCAAATCGCAAAGTGAGTAATCTTGCCAATGCCATGACCAAAGCCCGTTACGAAATCATCGTAATGGCAGATAGTGATGTCTATGTCGAACCCAACTATTTGCAACAGGTAATTCAACCTCTGAGCAATCCCAAGGTTGGCGTAGTGACCTGTCTGTATCGATCGCTCACCGATCGCTGGTTAACCCACTTAGAAGCGCTGAGTTCGGCGACAGAATTTCATCCGGGAGTGTTGGTCAGCAATCAGCTAGAGGGCATCAAGTTTGCAATGGGTCAAACGATCGTG
>JBBRMC010000192.1:0-6772 GCA_038231055.1 Leptolyngbyales cyanobacterium | reverse complement strand
TTTATATTTAATGTTTAATTTTTCTGTTCACCCGACTTCTGTATACTTAACTTTAAGTTTTATGAACCGCTATTGATAGCGGATGGTTTCGATTACGGAGAGAGTGGATGAAAGTCGCAGTAACAGGGGCAACCGGGTTTGTAGGAAGTCGTTTAATAGAGCGATTGACGGCTGAAGGGCATCAAGTTGTGGTTTTCACCCGCAGTGCTACAAGGGCAGAGCGAGTTTTTCCAAAATCCGCTTACCCTAACTTAGAAGTCGTTGCCTACAATCCAGTCGAATCTGGCGCGTGGCAAGACGTTATCTCAGGCTGCGATGGCGTGGTAAATCTGGCAGGGGAAGCGATCGCTGAAACTCGCTGGACTCCAGAGCGCAAACAAGCTTTAATGAATAGTCGCAAAATCACAACTCAAAAGCTGGTCAAAGCCATAGCTCAGGCAAATCCTAAACCATCTGTATTGGTGAATGCGTCAGCGATCGGATTCTACGGCACAAGCGAAACTGCCAGCTTTGACGAAACCAGTTCTCCGGGCAATGACTTTTTAGCAGAGGTCTGCCAAACCTGGGAAGCCGAAGCCAGCAAAGTCAAAGAAAGCGGTGTTCGTCTCGTGATTTTGCGGCTCGGAATTGTTTTAGGCATGGGCGGCGCATTAGGCAAAATGCTGACCCCTTTTAAGATGTTTGCCGGAGGTCCGATCGGCAGCGGCAATCAGTGGTTCTCTTGGATTCACCGAGAAGATCTGGTGAGTTTAATCCTACGGGCATTAACGCGGACGCAGATGGAAGGAGTATTCAACGCCACGGCTCCCCAACCTGTGCGCATGGCTGAAATGACGACTGCCTTAGGTCAAGTGTTAAATCGTCCTTCGTGGCTTCCGGTGCCCAGTTTTGCCCTAGAAGCGATGCTGGGGGATGGCGCTAAAGTGGTGCTTGAAGGTCAAGAGGTGTTGCCTAAAAACACCCTGGCTGACGGATTTACCTATCAATATTCCACCATTAAACCAGCCCTAGAAGAGATTTTAGGCTAATCCATTAATCTGTCAGAGTTGCTCAAAATTTTGTTATCTTGGCTAGGCAACACAAACGCCCCTCACTGTAAAGGGATCACTTTCAACAGAATCATGCAAACCAAGAAATTAGAGCTACTTTTATTGGCGGGCTGTTCTTGCCTTTTTACTCTACTTTGCCAGCCCATTGCACAAGCCGTTACATCCGTTCCCACTAACACAGAGACGATTCTGCAAATCTCTGCACAGTTAGAAGGCTTGTACTGTAGAACTAACTTTCAAGACAATTTCAGAGCCAAAGCCAATAAGCAAGGCTCTTAATATTTCAATTCGCCCTACTTTTTAGAACCGTGATGTTCGCAAGGTGGGGCAGAAATTGATTGATCTAACCACCCAGATGCTTGTTGTAGTCTTAAAAGCGCCTCGTCTGGCTGATCTTTAAGCAAGAGAATTAACGCAACGGCGGCTTGTTCGCGCGATCGAGCCAGCCGATTTGACTTAAGTCGATGCCAATCGCGATCGCTGATACTGAACTTTTCGGTCAATGCCTGCGCTAACTCAAGGGCACTGAACTCAGAAAGCTTGGTGGTTGCGGTTGGGTTAGAGGCTTCTGCTTGAGATTGAATCATGGGTGAAGTCCGGCATAGAACGCAGCTTGCATGGAATGGGTAAAATGAATCGGTCTACCCATCACTCCTACTCTACTACGCCTGAATGCAGCCATCCCAAGACCCCGATCGTTTATCCATAAAACCAGACTCCGACGATTCAGAGCCACCCTTTGAGCAAATTCTTGAAACCGTGGAGCGATCGCTTCAAGAACTCAAAGAGCGTTATGCCCAGATCGAACATGATCAGCAGCTTCAGAAAGAGTTAGAGGAGCGATCTCAAACGATGCGATCGCAGCTTCGTCAAAGCAAATCGTCTAGCCTTAAATTAGAATTACGAAAGATTGAAAAGCAGCTAGAAGAATTGGAGTTCAACTTAGAAAGCCGCTTATTTTCGTGGGCTGGCTTTAAGGAAGTTTTCTGGCAAGCCATTCGATTTGGCGGATTGGGCATCGTGGTGGGCTGGTCGCTGGCTTTCTATACCTTGAAGAATCCGACCCCTAACGCCACAAGTCCGACTCCGCAGACTTTAACCCCCTCACCCTAACCCTCTCATGACACGACGGATCTCAGAACTACTACGCACCGGACAACCTGACGAGTCAGTCACGATTAAAGGCTGGGTTCGCACCAAGCGAGAGCAAAAAGGCTTCTCGTTTATTGAAGTGAACGATGGCTCGTCGATGGCAGGTCTGCAAGTGGTCATGAATGCTGACCTACCGGACTATGAATCTGTAGTCAAACGGCTTAGCACAGGGGCATCAGTAGAGGTATCAGGGGTTTTGGTGCCGTCTCCAGGCAAAGGACAGCGCATTGAAGTCAAAGCGGATGCTGTCACCGTTTATGGTGAAGCCGATGCAGAAACTTATCCATTGCAAAAGAAACGGCACTCATTTGAGTTTTTGCGAGAGATTGGGCATCTACGATCGCGCACCAACACGTTAGGAGCCGTCTTTCGGGTTCGTAATGCGTGCTCGATGGCAATCCATCAATTCTTTCAAGACCAGGGATTTATCTGGGTTCACACTCCCATTCTCACGGCAAGCGACTGCGAAGGGGCAGGCGAGATGTTTGCCGTCACCAGTTTGGATCTCAAGAAAGTTCCATTAACCGAAAATCAATCCGTTGACTACAGCAAAGATTTCTTCGGCAAACCAACCTATTTAACCGTGAGCGGACAGCTAGAAGCCGAAATTATGGCAACGGCATTCAGCAATGTCTACACGTTTGGTCCAACGTTCCGCGCCGAAAACTCCAACACGTCGCGTCACTTGGCAGAGTTTTGGATGGTTGAGCCAGAAATGGCATTCTGCGATCTTGAAGGGGACATGGATTTAGCCGAGGCGTTTCTCAAATACATCTTTTCCTATGTGCTAGAGAAGTGCCCCGAAGATATGCAATTTTTCAACGATCGCATCGACAACTCAGTTCTCACAACTGCTGAAAACATTATTCAAAACGAGTTTGAGCGAGTTACTTACACCCAGGCAGTCGATTTGTTGTTAAAGAGCGATCGGACGTTTGAGTATCCCGTTGAGTGGGGGTTAGATTTGCAATCTGAACACGAGCGCTTCTTAGCTGAGGAACTATTCAAAAAGCCCGTGATCGTGACGGATTACCCGACGCAGATCAAAGCGTTCTATATGCGGTTGAATGAAGACGAAAAAACTGTCCGCGCAATGGATATTCTCGCTCCTAAGATTGGAGAGATTATCGGCGGGTCTCAGCGAGAAGAACGGCTTGATGTTTTAGAACGCAGAATTCAAGCGCAAGGATTGGATTTGAAAGACTACTGGTGGTATCTAGATCTGCGACGATATGGCACCGTTCCTCATGCAGGCTTTGGGTTGGGATTCGAGCGCTTAGTGCAGTTCATGACTGGAATGGGCAACATTCGTGACGTGATTCCGTTTCCTAGAACGCCGTTAAACGTCGAGTTTTAATTCTCACTAAAAAGCCTGGAGAGTCATCGAACTACCTCCAGGCGGATATTAGATGAAATAGATTTTCTTGAAAACTACATTAAACCGAGTTGCGCCAGGATGCCCTTACCCGTCATTAACTCAGTGGCGAATCCGATCGCAATTCCCAGCATCGCTAGGCGACCGTTCAAAGATTCAGCAAACTTGGTGAAGCCGATTTTACCTTCTTGCTTTTCCATTTAGATTGCCTCAATCAAAAGATACATTTCTTTAGACAACTTAACTCTTATTAAGCTATTTAGCAACAATCTGCCTGATATCAACGCTCTACGAGTGAGACACTAGATCTCTAAGTCATTGTGATTTGATTTGTCATGCCAGATCCTCAAGCGATTAGTGCGGCGGTTGCAGCGCTCTACAACACCTATCCGTTTCCACCAGAGCCGTTACTTGACGAGCCACCTCCCGGCTATAACTGGCGCTGGAACTGGTCAGCCGCCTATAACTTCTGCACCGGACAAGCGCCCAAACGACACGACATTCGCATTTTAGATGCGGGTTGCGGCACAGGTTGCGGCACCGAATATTTGGTGCATCTCAATCCTCACGCGCAAGTGACGGGCATTGACTTGAGTGCAGGAGCTTTGGCGGTTGCGAGAGAGCGATGTCAGAGATCGGTCAACGATCGGGCAGAGTTTCATCACCTCAGTCTCTACGATGCCAACCAGCTTCCCGGCGAGTTTGACTTGATCAACTGCGTCGGCGTATTGCATCACTTGCCTGATCCAATTCGCGGCATTCAATCCCTCGCGACCAAACTTGCACCGGGCGGAATTATGCACATCTTCGTTTACGCAGAATTAGGGCGCTGGGAAATCGGGCTGATGCAGCAAGCGATCGCTCTCCTGCAAGGAAACCAAAAAGGCGATTATCGCGATGGGGTTAAGGTCGGTCGTCAGATCTTCGAGACATTGCCCGAAAATAATCGGCTAGTGCAGCGAGAGAAAGAACGCTGGTCAATGGAAAATCAGCGAGATGAGTGCTTTGCCGATATGTATGTCCATCCTCAAGAGATTGACTACAACATTGAGACTCTCTTTCAACTGATTGATGCATCTGGGCTGGAGTTTTTGGGCTTCTCAAATCCTCGCCAGTGGACGCTTGATCGGTTGTTGGGCAAAAACCCAGACTTGATTGAACGGGCAAAAGGATTGAGCGATCGTCAACGTTATCGCCTGATCGAACTGCTTGATCCCTCCTCGGTTACTCACTACGAGTTCTTTTTAGGACGTGGTGAACTGCCTTTGTCGGATTGGTCGTCTGACGAAGCGCTGCTGAACGCCATTCCTGAGCGCAGTCCTTGCATGGATGGTTGGGCAGGTCACTGTTTATTTAACTACGACTATCAGATCGTGAATCTGTCAGAGCCAGAATTTGAATTCATGAAAGCCTGCGATGCTAATCAGGAGAAGCGCACGATCAGAGAGATTGTGTCAGAGGTTCCTCTAGGGTTGGAGAACGTCCGATCTCTGCAACAACAGCAGCTTATTTTACTGACTCCAACGATTTAACGGCAATTTCAAACACGTTAAGCGTTAAGTATTATTACCCCTGCGTGGTACGATAGTCTCTGGCTAAACAAACGGTTGTGACTGCATTAGACTCCATTCGAGTCTAGTAACTATCATGGCAATGTTGCCCTACTTCATGGATCGCACCTGCTATGGAGGAAATCTCACCGCCTGTTTCTGAGTCATCAGAACCCAGTGCATCAATGCAAGATTTCTATCGACTCCAACAGGAGTTGTTAGTGATCACTCTTATCTTGACGGGTCTAATCTTTTTCCCGGTCTGGTATTTCTACTCCCTTAACATCGCTCTGAATTATTTACTTGGAGCGTGCACAGGTGTGGTTTACTTGAAGTTGTTAGCAAGAAATGTTGAGCAACTTGGTAGTCAGAAAGACAAATTAGGCAAGTCGCACATCGCCATTTTTATTGGGCTGATTATAGTCGGAACCCAATGGAATGGTCTACACGTCTTACCTATTTTTTTAGGATTTCTGACCTACAAAGCAACGCTCATCGTTTACACCTTGCGAACGTTGCTCAATCCTAACGGCTGAGTTTGTTACAGAATTTGCACTCCTTAGAATCTGGGGAAAGCCGCCTGAACTGAAATGCTAAATTTCATCGTTGCTCCCAACTCATTCCATCTCGCTAGTTTAGAGGTCGGTCATCACCTCTACTGGCAGATTGGCAATTTAAAGGTTCATGGGCAAGTTTTTTTGGTGTCCTGGTTTGTGATTGGGCTACTCGTGATTGCCTCACTTTTGGCAACCCGAAATGCTCAACGCGTGCCCAGAGGCATTCAAAACTTGATGGAGTACGCGCTGGAATATGTCCGTGAGTTGTCAAGAAACCAGCTTGGCGAAAAAGATTACCGTCCTTGGGTGCCGTTCATCGGTACGCTGTTTCTGTTTATCTTTGTCTCTAACTGGTCAGGAGCGCTGATTCCCTGGAAGCTGATTAAGCTGCCAGAGGGCGAACTCGCTGCCCCAACCAACGACATCAATACAACGGTGGCACTGGCATTGCTCGTGTCGCTAGCGTATTTCTACGCGGGCTTTCGCAAAAAAGGCTTGGGCTACTTTGCAAAGTATATCCAACCCACCCCGATTTTGCTGCCCATCGCAATCTTAGAAGATTTCACCAAGCCCCTCTCCCTGAGCTTCCGTCTGTTTGGCAACATCTTGGCGGATGAATTAGTGGTGGCGGTTCTTGTCCTGCTCGTGCCTCTGTTTGTGCCCTTGCCTGTGATGCTGCTGGGTCTGTTTACCAGTGCGATTCAAGCTTTGGTGTTTGCAACTCTTGCAGCCGCCTACATTCATGAAGCGATCGAAGGTCATGGTGAAGAGGAACACGCACCGTAGTTCCTCGTGTCCATCGTTTTGACTGTCTTTGGGGTTCGCCCAATTTGATGTCGAACCCTTGTTTGTCTTGTTTTCAACCCAAAGGAAAATCACTATGGATCCCATCGTTCAAGCTGCTTCCGTTCTCGCTGCCGCTCTCGCTATTGGCTTGGCTGCGATCGGACCTGGAATCGGTCAAGGGAACGCTGCGGGTCAAGCAGTGGAAGGAATTGCTCGTCAGCCCGACGCGGAAGGCAAAATTCGCGGCACATTGCTGTTAACCCTCGCGTTCATGGAATCGCTGACCATCTACGGTCTGGTGAT
>JBBRMC010000191.1:0-6812 GCA_038231055.1 Leptolyngbyales cyanobacterium | reverse complement strand
TCCTAAAGACCTATGACAACGACCCATTCAAACAGTCAGTCTAGTAACACCGCAGTGTGTGAGCATCCCCAAAACCATTCCAGCGTCTCTGATCACGAGTGGGCGCGATCGCTCGAAAAGATGAAAGCACTCTATCAAGCAGATCAGCAAACAAAGTTTCTCAATCTTCACGCCGAAACCGAGTCTCTGCTGCATCAGCTACAAAGTCTTAAGCAACAGCGACAAGAAATCAGCGGCTAATAACCTTTTCTCTCTATAGCTCACACCCTACCCCTGCACCCCCTAAAATGAGTCATGGGTTTAACGTGAGTGTGAGTTATGCGTGCTTTCTGGTCTGATCCCTACCTTTGGATTCATGCGGCGGGTTTGGCAGCCCTTCCGCTTTGTTTGCTGGTTTGCCTGTTGGGGTTAGCAGTTGGTGACCCCTTATTGCCCGTCTGGTTAGAATTGGGGCTGATTGCAGCAGTTGGCATTGCACCGATCGTCTGGATGCAGTGGCAAAAGCCTTTCTATATCTTCAGCCTCGCTGCTGTTGCTCTCAAGCCTGCCCAACTAACCGACGATCAGCGACGAGTCTTAACGCTCTTCAAGACTCGTCGCAGTCCGATCTGGATTGGGCTGGGAACGTTGTCGCTGCTGCTGGTTTTGCGTCAAATCTATTATCTGGCTCCGATCGCAGCTGAGGTCACTCCCTTTGCTCCAGGACTGCGAGGATTAGGATTGGTGATTGCGGCGATCGCGTTTCTTGCTAGCAATTTATTTCTACAAGTTCCGTTTAGCGTGATTCGAGTATTGCTGACGAGTCAGGAAACATTCGCAGCTACCGAGCCGTTTGCCGTAGAAAAAATTCCTCAAGCTTTCTCGGTTTTGGGTCTTCGAGTCAACCGGATTTTGTCTGCCCTATTGCCTGATGAATTCACAGCCCACACTCCCTTGGTGGTCACAGAGCAGCGTTCAGATCCCATGACCGATCTACCAACCTCTAGCCCAGATCATCCCACGGCTAACCCTTAATTACCCCCAGCTTCGTCTCCTGTAGAATCCTCTTCTACTAACCGCTGACTCTGGCAAAATCAGCCGGGTTTTGATCTCGTCGATGCTGAACGGGGATAGGTGAACCTTGGCGATCGCCTGCCAAGCTAGCCGTTGCCTCTAGAGCCTCTCGCAACCGTTTAGCAGCATAGATGGACATATCGCGGGGCACATTAATCCGATCGCGCAAATATCGTAAAGCCACATCAGACCCAAGCGGCGGTGAACAAGCTTGGCTCGTCATCAGATTAGTTAAAGCACATCGCAAAGCCAGATCCATCAGTGTGTCGTCAGCGGGGTTGACCCGGACTATATTTTCGCGGTGTTTGAGTACGCGGTAGAGTGCCTCAGCACGAGAGGTTTCGGGTTCTTGATACGTCACATCAGGCAGCCCATCCCAAGAACCGTGATCCACGCGCGCTTGATTGAGTCGGGTCTGGGGTTCATCGTTTTCCCAGCAGCCTCCCATTTGCGGTGGCAGGTCATGCACATGGGTGTGAAAATCGCTCTGGGTGCCTCGGTAGGTGGGTCGGCTTTCCATTGCCGTAAACCAGTCAGATAAACGCGGGTTTTCTTCTCGCAGGGAGTAGCCCTTATAATAGTAAAGACTGGCATTCATGCGCTCAACGTAGGGCGTAAAGATAACATCGGCGGTGCCAAATTCTTGAAGAAAGTAAGGTCCTGGAGTGAGATCGAGAGCCTCCTCGACCTGGGCTACTACGCTCACAAACTGATCGCGGCTGGACTGCTCTTGCCGGGATGAGCTTGTCGGACGGCACAGCCAAGCGCACCAAGATCTAAACAGCAGTCGCTCTAGTCGTCGTAGGGGAAACACTGCCGGATCTTTCATACCCGCACCCAAGCTACCAAAGGCTTGTTCTAGGGCAATTAAAATATCATCGCTTTCGGTAACAATATGACCATCTAACTCGATCGCGGGAAGCATCCCAGAGGGCACCTTACGCTTGTACCAGCTTTCCTTCTCCCCGTAGCAAAACATGGTCACTTTCTCAACGCGATAAGGGATTTGCTTTTCCTCTAGCCACAGCCAAATCTTTTGACAGTAAGGGCACCAGGCATGATTATCCCGATAGAGCGTCACGCGCACGTTGGCTTCGGCTTGACCAAATAAACGCAAGCGAGCTTGAGCATTCGTCAGTCCATTGACAGGTTCGATTTGAAAGTCTGTGAGCGCTTCGAGTTCTGACCAAGTTAGAGGAGCGATCTTCGTGGCACTGGATGTCATTGTAAGTTTAAGTTATCTGTCTAGAAAGGGTGATGGCTATAGGAGGAGATGAGAGAATCTCAATCATAAGAATATCCCGTAACCTCTCAAATCTGGGCTACGGGATGAGTAGTCTTATCTCTAAAATATGGCTCAGGCGGGACTTGAACCTGCGACCTTGGGCTTATGAGTCCCCTGCTCTAACCAACTGAGCTACTGAGCCATCCTTGTTCATTGCTTCCGATAGTTTACCATACCTACTTGAGTGAAATCTACAATGACCTCAGAAAACAAAAAGAGGAGCCATGTAGCTCCTCTTTCAGGAAAGAGTGAATTTCTGAGACCCTTACCCCCGGAACTGAGGTAGATGAGCCACCGGATTAACAGCCCCTTGCCCAGGCAGGTGAACCTCAAAGTGAGAGTGAGGACCTGTGCTGAAACCTGTGCTGCCCATATCAGCAATCTGCTGACCCTGAGCCACAGTCTGACCTACTTTCACTAAAATACGGCTGTTATGACCATAGAGAGTGACACTACCATCGGGGTGCTGCACTTCAACTAAGTTGCCATAGCCACCATCATTCCATCCAGCCGTGATGACTTTTCCAGGAGCAGCAGCAACAACAGGTGTTCCAACCGGAGCTGCGATATCGATCCCTTTGTGCATCCGTCCCCAACGCCGACCAAAGCCAGAAGTCAGCATCCCCTTCGCAGGCCAAATATAGCCAGTGAATTTACCACTATTACCAGGTAAATAGGCATCTGGCTTGCCGATCGGAGGCAGGTTTGGAGAAACCATCTTACCGATAGGAGAGCGCACTAGAGGCGCGTAGGTTTCTGAGCCAATCGGAGCCATAGCAACCGTCTGAGACTTGGGTTTTGGAGCATCTGCAACAAGAGCATTCACCTTGGTTTGAGAACCGGATGCCGCCTTGCGATCGCGCTGCAAACTCCGAAGTTCTGCCTGCAAACTTTCTAAATTGCGGGTTGGCTTAAACTCTGGATTAACTTGGCGACTTCTAGTTAAAGAGAGTGAAGCAGGAACTGAAGCCTGAGCACGAGCTAATGGCTGGGACTCAGCCCGCAAGCTGAGAGGCTTTGACTGATACTTCTCACGCAGTTTAACAATCTCACTGACTAGACTGCTCACATATTGACCATCAGACTGACGAGCATCTACAGGTGCCTGTGTACCTGTGTAGGATTGACTCCTTGATCGAGCAGGGTTCAGAGCGAGCTGAGACGCATCGCCTCCGATTCCCGTTGGAATCGTAACATCAGCACTGGGTAGAGCTACAGGATCTGAAGAGTTTGCACTTGCGAGGCTAGGAACCATTGGTAAGGGCACCGAGGCAACTTGGGAAGTCTCAGACGGCAAAGACGACCTTTGAACCTGCGTGGCAACCGAGGGCAGAGATGACAGAGCTTTAGCTTGAGGAATCTGAATAAACTGATTGACCTCAAGCAAATTTGGGTTCGTCAGTTGATTAATTTTGGCAAGCTCTGAGTAAGAGATGCCATGGGTTTGGGCGATCGCGGTCAGCGTGTCTCCTTGGCTAACCTGATAGCTCACCAACCTCGCTGACTCCTCAGCGGGCTGAACATTGGCTTGGATAGCCTTCGATACGGTCTTAGACTCCTCAGACTTCAACTCCGCCAGACTCAGCTTCAAGCGATCCCGTTCTTGCTTCAGGTTTGCCACTGCGACATCCTGACGAGACTTGAGCAGTTGTTGAGCCTCTGACGGGGAGGCGTAAACTCCCGGTTGGTTGGAGGCAATCATCGCAACAGGTTCAGTCGGAGAAACTGCGACACCATCACTTGACTGCGCGACTTCTTGGTTAACAGGGAGTTGAGCAGACTGCGCATCTACAGGAACCTGCAAAACCTGCCCTACATAGAGCACAGTGTTGGAGCGTAAGTGGTTTACCGTCGCAAGCTGACCAATATCAACCCGATAAAACTTAGCGATCTTCCAAAGGGTTTGACCCTCTTGAACCGTATGCTCGACCGTTTGAACCGATGAAGAAGCCATAGCTATGGGGGCAACTTCAGGTACAGACTGAATTCCCGTAACCTCAGATGGATTAGAAACAGTTTGGATCGGTTCCGTCGCGATCGGTTCAGCGGCAACAGCAGCATCACCTCGCTGCGGAGCAAACAGACTATAAGCACCCATTGAGATAGCAGCAAGCCCAATCATAGCCGCAGATGTGCGAACCCGGCGGCTTGCCTCAGGGAGCGTTTGCTTAAGCTGTTCAGCTACTGCATCACCGTTGACAGCAGAGAGCAGAACAGGAATTGATTCTTCTTGCGGGAATGCTCGTTTCAAAAAACGACCTCCTAAATGACCAGCGTTTAACTGTCCTCGAGCCATTGAATTCACCACCTGTAAGTGATCATTGTTGCTCCGAAAAGCGATCCAGATCACAATCGGTAATTAGACTTAGGCAAGATTACCCTGCTTTTGCGATTTAGACAAGTTCACATCATTCAATAAAATTCAACGATGCACTCGATTCAAATCGATAACAGATTTTTCCAACCAATGTCAACTCATCGTGACACTGAGGTGGCAGTCGTCCAATCTGGACAAATCCAAACAGGAGTTTAACCTACTCTGCGGAAATTGCAACACAGAAACTAACACTGCTAGCCCAAAATTCATGCTCAGTAGGCGGGTGAGACTTTGTTCAAAAATCTCTAGACCAATGGATATAGTCTTCGTCAAGCCAGCGTTTGGCAGGATGTAATGACCCGAAGTTACGGCAAAAGGAAGTCCCTATCAACCGTAGAATTATGCAGACGAGATGCGCTCAGAGGGGGCAACTCGCTTGTTTCAAGCTGATGTAGTTTCACACAATTCTTGCAGGCTGGAGACCATCAACCGCTCACCCCGAGTCGCTTGATCAAAGTCAGTCAGTAAAGTCACTGAATTTTTCAGGAGTGCTTCATATTCATATACAAATCTCTTATCGAATTGTTGCATTTTAGTATTCTGCATAACTTATCTGGTCGAGCCACGATTCATAAATGAATCAAGCCGTGAGATGCCTATCATTCTAAGAAGCGTCATCACTCTGCTGCTGTGCCCTCTACAGCTAGAGACCTATATATATATAGTGATATTCATCTTTAAGAAGGCTACAACCTTTCTAGAGAAAGAACCGAAGCCCTTTGTTGACTCTTCACCAAGCTTAAGAGGCATTAGAGACGCGATGTGCAACTAATTTGCCCTCCTCGCGCAGCTACCGTGTACACACAAGTCCTCGTAGCTTCGTTTGAGTCGGCTTATGCCCCCTAAATCCCCCAAAATTGGGGGACTTTGACCCTGAGCAATGGCTTAAACTCTGAACCTCTTTCTGGCTCAAAGTCCCCCAGAGTGGGGGATTTAGGGGCGAAAGATTTTGGCAATGACGGATCGATCAACTTGTGTTTACACGGTAGCCTCGCGCAGTGGGGCGAAGGGCTTTCGGTCATTTCTGGTTCCCTATCTCAAAGGGAGAGGGCTAGGATGAGGGTAGTCTTTGCAGATGTTTCAAGAACGTCGCACATCGCGTATTAGAGAGTATTTTCACTTTAAATACCCCAACTGACGGCGGGCTTCAAACAGACCAACAGCCGCACTGACAGAGAGATTTAGGCTACGGACGTTGGGCTGTTGCATAGGAATACGAACTAGCGTTGAACATAGAGACAACACATCGGCAGGAAGCCCCTGAGTCTCACTGCCGAAAAGCAGCCAATCGTTGTCAGCGTATTGAAACTGTGCATAGCTACAGCTTCCTGCGGTGCTGAAGCCAATCCAGCGTCCACCCTGCTGTTGATGAAAGGTCTGAAACTCTTGCAGAGAGCCATGAATCCGTAGATTGACGTAGGGCCAATAATCTAGCCCAGCGCGCTTAAGATAACGATCGCTGATCTCAAATCCCAGAGGACCCACAAGATGCAGCTCAGTGTCTGTAGCAGCGCAGGTTCGAGCGATATTACCAGTATTAGGGGGAATCTGAGGATGAATAAGGACGACTCGAACCATAGCAATAAAATAAGTGCAATCTTGGGTTTGGCTAAAGGGTTGGATAAGAGAATGGGTCAATTTAGATGGGTCATAATATTTTTTAATCAACAGGAAGATCCCAGCCAATGATTAGATATTTTGATTTATCAGCAGCATCATCCCTGGGATAGATTAAAAACCTTTTTTTTGTTACAAGTTCATAACTTCACGCAGAAAAATCATAATAGGTTCACTCCTTAAACCAAAGAGTGACGGAGCAAAATCAGCCAGATAGCTTAAATGAGATCTTGCACCCGCCTCTTCACTGCGATGATGTCCCGCCCGTGAATGGAATTCCGGGCTAGCCTTGCGAAGTCCATTGAAATGACTGAATTGCCTCAATCTCTCGTTCAGTCCCTTGAGTGGACTTCGCATCGTTGGACCGTGATTTTCAATTACGGGCGGGTGAATGCTAGAAACGAGGGCGTTTTAATCGGGCGCAAGATCTCAGCCTCTAAGGAACGGTACTCCATTCCTTAGAAAAGTAAGAAACACCCC
>JBBRMC010000190.1:0-6816 GCA_038231055.1 Leptolyngbyales cyanobacterium | reverse complement strand
GGAAACCGTCGAGTTTACCACTCAATTTGTGAGTACCCAAGTTTGGCACAAATACGTCTGCTTCCATCTGTTGAAGAGTGTCTTCAATACGTTTTTGAAGATCAATATCGCGCTTCACAAATTTTCGGAATGCCCGCTTAAATTTAGGCGTTAAAACCAGAGACCTCATACTTCTGTATCATCCAGAGATTGACGCAGTTCTGCAATTACACTCTGGGCTGATTGAGATTGAAATTTACCCGCATGGAAATCAATCAAACTTTGCCGCGCATCCTCAGCAATTTCTGCTCGACGGCTTTGATAGTGTCGATTTTGTAGGATCTTAATCAGCATTTCTTGTTGCTCGTAGGGTAGTTGCAAAGCTGTTTCCAGCACTCTGTCAAGGGTACTCATAGTCAAAACGGCTCATAGGACTGAGTAAATTGTAATGCTTACTCTTTAGGTGTGAGATAAACCTAACCTAAACTCGAAAGCCTGCTCCGATTAAACTTTTACCCAATTACGCTAAGCGTCTTAAAAGATCTTCCATGTTCAACTTTCAACTGTTGTCGCCTGAATCTTCCCAAACGCCTTCTCAAAATCAGCTAAAACTCGACCAACAGCACTTCTAGCTTTACTAACAACTGTGGAATGCACCTCACCTTACTTTGCTTGCGGCACTTAACTTTTGAAGCGATCGCCACCCTCAATTCAGGCATGGACTTGATCTGATATAGACTAGCTATACCTTAATTTCAGAAGCCCGTTTTATGCCTAGCAAGTTGTGGCAGCGCCTCAAATCGTTGGTGTTATTCTGTCTGTGCTGCATCTTAGCAGTGAGTTGCAATCGCTCTACACCCGATTCGCCTAACTTCAACAGCGGACGAATTACATTAGGCACCACCGCTATCATCAGCACGATCGACCCCGCAGATGCCTACAGTATTTTTTCGGGCAATCTCCTCTACAACTTGGGCGATCGTCTTTACACCTATAAACTCGGCACGAGTGAGTTAGAACCTCAACTGGCAACGGCGCTCCCGATCGTTAGCAAAGATGGATTAACCTATAAAATTCCGTTGCGTCGCGGCGTTGTGTTTCATGACGGCACTGACTTTAATGCGAAGGCAATGGCGTTTTCGCTCCAGCGATTTATTCAAAATGGTGGCGCTCCTTCATTTTTGATTTCTGATAGCGTTGACTCGATCGTGCCTTCTAGTAATGACGAATTGACGATTAAACTCAAAAAGCCGTTTGCTGCATTTCCGGCGCTGCTGGCATTTTCGGGCGCTTGTGCCGTCTCTCCCAGTGCTTATGAGATTAAAGAAGGATCATTCAAATCAAATCAATTCGTGGGCACGGGTGCTTACAAACTGGTGAGATACGGCACTGACTCTATGCAGCTAGAGGCGTTTGATCAATATTGGGGCAAGAAACCTGCCAATAAAGGGATTGATATTCAGTTTTTCTCTAGCCCTGCTAATTTATTTAACGCGTTTCGGACAGGAGCGATCGACGTTGCTTATCAAACCCTTGCGCTCGATCAAATTCGGGCATTGCAAGATAAGAAGGCAAGTGCAGGATGGCAGATTATTGAGAAGTCTGGGAGCGGCATTAATTATCTGACACTGAATCTCAAATCGCCACCCCTCGATAAATTAGAAGTGCGGCAGGCGATCGCTGCCATGATGGATCGATCCCTTTTGCGAAACCGCGTCTTTCAAGGACAGATTGAGCCACTTTATAGCTTGATTCCGGCGAATTTAGAGGTGCAGAAACCTGTTTTTGAAATCTATAGCGATCGTAGTGTCAGCAAAGCAGCAGACCTGTTGCAAAAAGCAGGCTATTCGATGCAAAATCCGCTCACGATCGAGTTTTGGTATCGCTCCAATCTAGCAAACGATCAAATAGCAGCGTTGACGCTCAAAGCAATCACAGAAAAAAGACTCGGCGGATTGATGAAAATCGAATTGAATAGCATTGAATCAACCACGGCGTATAAGAACTTAGACAAAGGCGTTTATCCAATATTTTTATTAGATTGGACTCCTGATTTTCTGGATGCTGATAACTACATCTATCCGTTTTTAGAATGTTCTAAAGGAAACGCTAAAACAGGCTGTGAAGAAGGTCAAAGCTTTGCCCAAGGGTCATTTTATTATAGCGATCGGGTTAACAAGCTCATCGATCGCAGTCGTCAAGAACTTAATCCTGCTGTCCGTAAACAACTCTTTGCCGAACTGCAAGATATTCTCGCTCAAGATGTTCCGTTCATTCCTCTTTGGCAAAGCAAAGATTACCTATTTGCTCAAAAAAACATTCAAGGAGCAAACTTAGAAGTCACTCAAAAAGTCCCTTTTGTAACGCTGCGTAAATCGTAGAAGATGTCTAAGATGTCTGAACTGTGCCTTAAGCAGATCTGGTAACTTCCGACTCTTCTTCTGACTTCTGCCCATCCCCTAACAAAAGCTGCTCTTGAGATTGTTGTGGCAGTTTGATCCCCTCGATCGAGTTCCTTCTCAAAATCCTTGCTCCCACCAACAGAACGAGCAACGGAATTCCGATCGACACCAGACCCTTTAAACTGCTGTGTCCTTGTAGCAGATATTGCGCGTTACTCGACAGCCCAAAGGCGAGACTCGTTAAACCAAACAGTCTGGCTCTAGGGATCAAAGCGGCGATCGTCAACACGATCGAGGCATACCAAGGCATCAACCAGGGGGTTGCAAACAGCAACAACACCAACGTCACCCAGCCGATATCTTCAATTAAATCGTGATCTGAATAACTCCACTGACGACAAGCACGCCACGCGGTCAGGGCATAAAACCCGGCAAACCACAGCAACGTGAGATGAGTCAGCATCACAAGAATAATTTGCCGTTGGCTTGTGCCGATCGAGCCAGGAATAAAAATCCGCACCAGATCGAGTCCAAATCTGACAATTGAGTGCAGCGACGCTTGAAACTGCCCTGCCACTCCAGGGTTAAGCAAACTGCTCCAGGCATTTAGCCCCGGAAGCTCTGACGCACTCAGCACCACGATCACCCCTAATGAAGCAAGAACCGTGTTCAGCAGCAGATTCCATTGGCGTTGTCGAACTAGAAAAATAGCGACCAGAGGCACCCAAATTAACGGAATCGTTTTTGAGAGAAATCCACCCCATAAGGCGGCTACTGAAAGCCAATAGCGTCGTCTTGTCAGACTAGCCGCTAGCACGATCGCGCTCGTCGAAACTAACACATCAATGTGAGCCGACCCGACCTGCTCCATTAACAAAAGCGGATTGACGAGATACGCGATCGCAATCTTGTCGCGATTGAGTATTGGATTTTCTTCTTTAAGGGGCAACCGTTGCCAAATTAAATATCCATTGAGAAGATGCAATATTAGGCAAAAAATCTTGAAAACGTAAATCGCAAGAATTGGATGAATTGACAGAATCGCGGCTGACACTGTAAACAAAAACTGTGAAACTGGACCGTAAGTTGAAGTTTGCCCCCAATCAACAAAGGGTGATAGCTCAGACGAAAACGATCCTGCACGCGTGATAAACGGATTCACCCCACTCAGATTCATCAAGCCTGAGTGCAGATAAAGATAAACATCATTTCCTAATGGATAAGCAACCCACGCGATCAACCAGAAGGCAGCCGTCTTCTTTAAAATCTCACTAAACGTTAAAAATGTAGGGCGACGATCGGTGCCTAAAAACCACCCAAGATAGAGAATTGCGAGCACTAAATAACTGCCGCCAACCGAAATTTGACTAACCAGATCAGGAAAAGTCGCAAACTTTTTGCCGCCTGCAAGAAGATAGTGAAACTTATCGAGACCTAAGTCAACGAGTGCAATGCTTAAGTAAGTCGCTAAAAGCAATGCCGTCGCGGTTATTACTTTAGCTTTTTTCACAAAACTCTATATTTCATTGCATAAATTTGTATGAGCATAACACCAAACTTGAAGACTGTGATCTCACTTGCGACCGGATCTGCATCAAGCGTGCCACCATTAGCCTAAACAAAGAATTGGTCAAGACGGGTTGAGAGAACGATCATGAGCCAAAAGCAAAAACTGATCTTAGGAGTCGTGATCGCTACGATCGTGGGTTTGATCATTGGCGCTTATGTTCTGCTGGGTAGAAGCATCGCCGCTAAAGTGTCTAGTCGAGTGTGTATTCCTTCTTATGCTGATGGCTTAATGTGTTACGCCTCGCCCCAGTCACTTACTACCGAACAGACGACCAAAATTACGGTCAGTCCCGATGGCAAAATTTTGGCAAGTAGCGCTCACAACATTATTCATCTGTGGAATTTAGAAGCCGGGAAAAAACAACGATCGCTGTCTGGGCATCAAAACTGGGTGAGTGCGTTAGCGATCAGTCCGAATGGTCAAGTCTTAGCGAGTGCCAGTCTCGATCGCACCGTCAAATTGTGGAATCTAGCAACAGGCGAACTTATAGGAACCCTCTATTCGGGTCGCGCAACGACTCTTGCCTTTAGCCCTGATGGACAAACCTTAGCCACTGGAAGCCGCTTACTTCGGTGGGCAGATGGCACGTTGAGCCGTCCGGGAGTGCAGTTGTGGAATTTGGCGACCCAAAAGTGGCAAGACACGATCGGGGAGCAGCCTGTAACCGCGATCGCGTTCAGTCCAAATGGCGAGATATTAGCTGAGGGAAACCAAAAAACTTCTCTCTGGCAAGTCAATTCAAAAAAGCTTATGCACAGCGTTAATTCTGGAGTTCTGACTGCATTAGCCTTTAGTCGCGATGGTGAAACCCTATTTACAGGCAGCAGTCGCATGAAACTTTGGTCAGTCAATTCTGGTGTGCTGCTACACACCTTTGGAATCGGGGCTTCTGACTTAGCCCTCACCCCAGATGGGCAAACGCTCGCCGTAGCGGTTGGGGGCACCGTGCAATTTTGGCAACCCGACACTGAAGACTATCTAGGAATGCTGCGCGGCTCTTGGTATAGCGGACTCTCTGTAGACTTTGCTCTAGATGGGAAAGCGATCGTCAGCAGTAGCAGTGACGGAATCCGCATCTGGCGTTCAGTAGTCGAGTAAACGTATTAGCTAGGTTGTCTGTCGTAGTCATTTTGACTCATTCCGACAATGCTGTATCTCAACCCTAACGACCTGAGATCGTCTGCCTTCACGCTGCTGGCAGCATAATTGTCAGCGATTTCTCTGTCGTTGTGCACAGCGTTCGTTCTAGTGTGAAAAACGATCTCTATTGACTGCTATCTGCTAATTACTTTGATTTCTGGGCGAAATTATCACAAACGGGTACAATTCGGGGTGATTGGCTTTGAGGGTAAGCAGATGCGGGGAAAAAATCGCCAAAAGCGGTCAAACAACGGATTTGTGGTCTTTAAAAATTTAGGATTAATGTTGACAGGCAGTGCGTTGATGCTGGCAGGCGTTGCTGTAATCGGAGCTGCTCGATCGGGCGATCGCGTCTTCAACACGATTCATAGCTTTTTTAATCCGCCGTCCCCGCAGCCAAAAATTGAAACTCGATCTGTAGTCATTCAACAGATTCGCAACGCTAGTGAACTCACCACGGCTGTCTTCACAATGGAGGCAGTGATTCCGACTCACCAAGATGCCGCAGTGGGTGGGTTTGTAGTAGGTACAACTCGTTTGCTTTACATTGCCTATGGCGAGGTGCGAGCGGGGGTCGATTTGAGTGCTCTTACGCCTGAGAGTGTTGAGGTGGTTGGAGACACGTTACGGTTACGCCTGCCACCACCCAAAATTCTCGACACCAAAATTGATGTCAATCGCTCTACTGTGTATGACTATAACCGAGGGCTTTTAGGATTCGGACCCGATGTTGCCCCAACCCTTCAGTCTTTGGCGCAAAAAGAAGCGCTTAAAAAGGTAAAAGAAGCTGCTTGCACGAATGGCATCTTGCTACAAGCCAACGATCGAGCCAAACTTGCGGTTACTCAACTGATCAAAGTCCCTAATGTCAAAGATGTTGTGGTCGAGACTCAGGCTCCGGTTTTATCCACTTGCCAAAATCCCTAAGTTTTAGGTCGATCGCTACAGATAATAAGCAGATTTCATGGCATCACATTTGACTGGAATTCTCGATTAGTCTGTTATTGATTCTTAATTCGTCTGTCCTTAGTACTTAGAATATTTGCTACTTTACGAATCATATTGTCAGTACTTTTTCTATAAATTCGCTTGAAACATTTTCATCCTTCCACCGCAATTGATGCTCAATGGCATCTCTTTATGGGCAACCCTATAAAGGCTCACAACGGGGATCAATCTATAGGAAGGTGATCCCCACGTTTCTTAAACTTAAAATAACTATTAACGATGGATGCAATCAACATAAGCAATGACCATAATAGTAGAGATAAATAACGCTCATACCAAGGCGGAGACAACTCATTAAGTAGCTTTAGATACCTTCTGTTTGTAGTTTATAGACTCATGAGTCTCTCACTGAGTTTCAGATCAGTCAGCCAAGATTTGATATAGTAAAAGGCTTAAAATGCAACCAGTTCAATGTGTTCGGTGTCCCAATTGCGGTAGTCATGCTGAGCGGCATCATTTAGGGAGCAATCAGCTCACTCGGACTCAATGCCCGACTTGTGATTATTTAATGATCATGTGTTTGGAGACGGGCAAGGTTGTCGAAGCTTACGCACCTGGCATTTATGCCCGACGCTAAGGAACGTGGATTTATTAAGGTGCAACGTCTCACCCTCACCCTAGCCCGCTCTCCAAGGAGCTACCGTGTACACACAAATCGTTGATCGCTTCGTTTCAGTCGGCTTCAGCCCCCTAAATCCCCCAAAATTGGGGGACTTT
>JBBRMC010000189.1:0-6818 GCA_038231055.1 Leptolyngbyales cyanobacterium | reverse complement strand
GTGGGGTTCGATCGAGCCGGAAGAGAATTCTTTCGGCGGACAGGAGATGAGGAAGGAAACCAGTTCTTGTTTGTGCTGCTAGCCGTCTTTCTCGCATCGGTCGGTGCCCAGTTGATTGGGGTCGAGAAGATTGTCGGAGCGTTTCTGTCGGGGTTAGCCGTCAATCGGGCTTTAGGAGAAAGTCCGGTTAAAGAGAAAGTGATTTTTATTGGCAGTGTGCTGTTCATTCCCATTTTCTTCATTGATATGGGACTGTTGATTCGCATTCCTGCCTTTGTGCAAAGCTTGACCAGCCCGCAGTTGGTAGGTTTAACCGTTGCGATCGTGGCTGGCTTAATTCTCAGCAAACTTGGCGCAGCCTTGCTAGCAAAGCTTGTCTATCGCTATAACTGGCGAGAAATAATGGTGATGTGGTCGCTCTCGCTGCCCCAGGTTGCCGCAACGTTAGCAGCAACTTTAGTCGGCTATCGTGCCGGACTGCTGACTGAAGGAGTTCTCAACAGTGTCATCGTTCTGATGCTGGTCACGGCTACGTTAGGACCCATTCTCACCGCTCGATTTGCGGCTGAACTCACGACTTTAGACACTACCCTTGTTGAAGAAACGCTACCCGAAACTTGGGTTGACAATAGGAAATCGCCGCTAGTCATGGTGCCAATCTATAACCCGCGCACAGAGCGGAGTTTGTTAGAATTAGCCGCTATCCTGGTCAGGCAGGCAGAGGGACGCATCGCACCCCTCGCGATCGCCCTCTCGCAACCGCGAATGGATGGGTCAAAACTTGATGCCGCGATCGCTCAAAAACAATCTCTGTTGACTAATGCTCTGGCGGTCAGTCGTGAGCTTGATGTGGTTGCTGAGCCGATCTTGCGAATCGATGACAATATTGCTCAAGGCATCAGTCGCGCTAGTCGAGAGCAAAACGCTAGTCTAGTCGTCATCGGCTGGGGACGACGAACCAGTTTTCAAGCTCGGTTGTTTGGCAATGTGATTGACAACGTTTTGTGGGCATCGCACTGTCCGGTTGCGGTGACGCGGTTGCTTGACTCACCGATGAATTTGTCTCGGTTGTTGGTGCCGATCGAGAATCTCACTCAGCAGTCGATCTCAGTCTTAAAGTTTGCTCAAGTTCTAGCGACCGCTAATCAAGGACAAATCACGCTGCTGCACGTCTGCGATCGCAATACGTCTCCTAACAAGATGGCATGGATTCGGTCTCAGCTATCTCTCCTAGTGGGCAAAATCACTCATAAGAGTGATCCGATTATTCACATCGTTCCAGATGATGATGTAGTTAAGCAGATCGTTCATAATTCTAAGTCTCACGACTTAGTGATTTTACGTTTCTCTCGCAGGCATACGAGTGGGGGCGGGCTGGCAGTCAGTGATATCACTGCTCAGGTGACGCAGCAAATGACGTGTTCTGTCATTATGTTGGGTGAGCCACAGCGCATTGCACCCCCTGTTTTGTCGTCCGAGAAACAGCCAAAAACCCTTGATGTTGAGTAGCGATTAAGCATCACCACAACGCGGTCTCAAGCAAGATATTTTTAGTCTGCACCCAAATCTTGGCAAATTTGGTTAAAGTTACTGAGTCTTAAATGTCTGTAAATGTGAAGTCTTGCACAAGCTTTAGTAGAGTTATCTTGATTCTGCCGCGATCGCTCCCGATAATTTTTATGGTTGACAGAAAATATAGTCATCAAGGGTGCATAGGCGATGACAACCATGGATAACTCCATCTCAGACTCTCCAATCCGAATCCTTCTCATTGAGGATAATGAAGCCAATCGACGGTTGATGAGTGATTATTTAGGCTATTGCGGCTATGACGTGTTTGCATTAGAAGAGGGCAGTCAGCTTGCTGCAACAATGGAACAGTTTTGCCCTCAGATCATTTTGTTAGACTTAAAACTACCCAAGATCGATGGCTATTCTCTACTAGAACAACTGCAACAACGAGACGATTGGAAGCAAGTTCCGACGATTGTAGTATCAGCCTATGCTTTTCAGCGAGACCAGCAGCGTGCGCTTGATCTGGGTGCTCGTCGCTATTTAGTCAAGCCGATTCGACTTTCGCAGTTGACTGAGGTGATTCGCGAAGAGCTTGCGAAGCCCTCTTCATAACCTTTTAGCCTTTCTTAGCCTGGTTTATCTCTGCGTGTCGTCTCTCTCACTGGGGCGAGAAGTATGATTGTTATCTCTCTGATAAGCGATAAAAGTTTCAACTACGCTACTGAGATCTTTGACAGTGGTTCCTGATTCTAGAATTTGTCTTTCTAGAGCAGAGAGTAACAACGTCGCGGTTTGCAACTGGTTGAGCGCACTCTCTAACTGGTCGCGAGTTTGAGCTTCAAACTCATCTATGTCCATGGTTAAATACGTAGTGTGAGGTAAAAATTGATACTCAAAATATAACCACTACGGAAGAAAAAGAGAGTTGATTAGCATGTTTGTTGGTTTAAAATTTAAGATGAAGGTGTGAATATGAAGATGAAGTCTTTAAACCAAGAGCAGTCTCAGTCAGCTTGAGTCATTAAAAAAGCTGCTCGATCGCCACAATCAAACTCTAAACGGCTATCAATTCGTCAAATTACTGTGACCTCAACGAACAAAACAGCTCCTTTAATTCAAGATCCCGATCGTCTTGAAGCGCGTATTAAAGAGATTCCGCAAGAGCCGGGAGTCTATTATATGCGTGACAGTAGCGATCAAATTCTCTATATCGGTAAATCGAAACGACTGCGATCGCGCATCCGGTCTTACTTCAATGGGCACGACACTCGTCCTCGCATTGCCTTAATGCTGCGCCAAGTGGTCGAAGTCGAGTTTATCGTCACCGATACCGAAGCTGAGGCGTTGGCGCTAGAGGCAAACTTAATTCGACAGCATCAGCCTCACTTTAATGTGCTGCTGAAGGACGACAAGAAATATCCTTACCTGTGTATCACCTGGTCAGAGGAGTATCCGCGCATTTTTATCACGCGCAAACGGCGAATGGGCAAAGAGCGCGATCGCTACTACGGTCCTTATGTAGACTCTCGCACGTTGAGAACAACGCTGCACTTAGTTAAACGGATTTTTCCCCTCCGTCAACGTCCTCAGCCGCTCTTCAAAGATCGTCCTTGTCTCAATTACGATATTGGGCGGTGTCCAGGGGTGTGTCAAGCGATGATCACGTCTGAGGAATATCGCAAGACGGTGCAAAAAGTGGCGATGATCTTTCAAGGGCGAACCAGCGAGTTAGAAGAAGCGCTAGCAATCCAGATGGAGCAAGCCTCTGAAGCGCTCAACTTTGAGCACGCTGCTCGTCTGCGCGACCAGATTATCGGGCTTAAATCCCTTGGAGCGGAACAAAAAGTTGCCCTTCCCGATGACACGATTTCACGAGACGCGATCGCGCTAGCGGCAGACGACACCCATTCCTGTGTGCAGCTTTTTCAGATTCGGGCGGGTCGCTTAGTCGGGCGACTGGGATTTGTCGCAGACTCCCAATCGGGTGAACCCGGAGCAATTTTGCAGCGAGTGTTAGAAGAACACTATCAGAGCGTCGATCCGGTTGAGATTCCGGCTGAGATTTTGGTGCAGCACGAGTTACCTGAGACTGAGATGCTGGCAGAATTTCTCACTCAGGCAAAAGGGCGTAAAGTGACGATCGTGGCTCCCCAACGCCAAATGAAAGCAGAATTGCTAGAAATGGTGGAGCGCAACGCTGAATATGAGTTGGCAAGAACGCAGCGATTTGCCGATCGTAATGCTCAAGCTACCCTCGACTTAGCAGAGATTCTAGACTTGCCAGAGTTGCCACGTCGGATTGAAGGCTATGACATTTCTCACATTCAAGGCTCTGATGCCGTGGCTTCTCAGGTGGTTTTTGTTGATGGCTTGCCTGCCAAACAGCACTATCGCCACTACAAAATCAAAAATCCAAAGGTGATGTCAGGTCACTCGGATGACTTTGCAAGTATGGCGGAGGTGATTGGTCGTCGTTTTCGGAAATATGCAGCAGCAAAAGCTAGAGGTGAGCAGATGAGCAGTGAGTCTTCGGTGTTGAAGTCACACACGTCTGCCTACGCAGATTTTCCTGATTTGGTGATGATTGATGGTGGCAAAGGGCAGCTTTCAGCCGTGGTAGCGGTGCTGCGAGAGATGAATTTGCTAGAAGATGTCAAAGTCGTGAGTTTAGCCAAGCAGCGAGAGGAGATTTTCTTGCCCGGTGAATCGCTGCCGCTGACCACGGAGGCAGATCAGCCTGGAGTTCAGCTATTACGACGGCTGCGGGATGAAGCACACCGATTCGCAGTGAGTTTTCATCGTCAGCAGCGAAGCGATCGTATGCGGCGATCGAGCCTTGATGAGATTCCCGGATTGGGGCACCACAAGCAAAAGCAGCTTTTGGCGACGTTTCGCTCGATCGATTACATCCGCGAAGCTTCACCGACTCAATTAGCGACGGTTCCGGGAGTGGGTCCACGTTTGGCACAGCAAATCTACGATTACTTTCATCCCAGTCAATATGTGAGCGGTGAAGGTGCAGAAGAGCAGCCGTCTGTCTCATAGACTCAAATAAAAAGCGATCGCTCCAAACAAAGAACGATCGCTCCAGACAAATCGGGTTGTGGATTAATTTTGCGGATTAGTCGGAGACTGATAGTAAATCTTTGAGCCGTTATCTGAGACGAAATGGCACGCCAGATAAGATCGGAAAAACCCTTTCCAGATCGGTTCGCTCGATTTGCGATAGTAGCCGCCTAACACTGGCTTGATCGCTTCAGTCGCGGTCTTAAGATGATAGTGAGGCATATTCGAGAAAATGTGGTGCGCCACATGAGTGCCGATATCATGGTGAATCGGATTAAAGATGCCATAGTCACGATCGATCGTAGACAATGCGCCTTTCAAGAAATACCAGTCGTCGCCGCGATACCAGGGAATATCGTCTTCGGTGTGGTGGAGAAAGGTTACTAGATCGAGCCAGACGACAAATCCGATGTAGCCCATCAGATAATATTTCACCAAAAATAGCAGCCCATGCTCATAGGTTAAGACGCTCAAAAAGCCGAGCATCAGGATCAGACAGACCGTGCTGGTGATTACGCCGTTTCGTTCTGATGGCTTAAAGATTGGGCTGCTGGGCATAAAGTGAGAACCTTGCTTGCCAGGAGAGCGACGAAATAGATAGAGCGGATACGCTAATAGCGGCAGATAGAAGCGCATTAGTTTCTCGGCATAGCCCATCTGGTTATATTGGCTTTCAGTCACCGGATACCAGCTTTCGTCGGTTTCGATGTTGCCTGTGTTGGCATGGTGAGTGCGGTGGCTGATCCGCCAACCGTGAAAAGGCACCAAAATCGGCGTGTGAGACAGATGACCGACAAGATTGTTGAGCCACTTATGTTTTGAAAATGAGCCGTGTCCACAGTCATGCCCGACCACAAAAAGCGCCCAAAACATCGTGCCTTGAGCGAACCAGAATATAGGATAAAACCACCAGGAATCGAGATAAGCGGCTAGAGCATATAACCCTGCGAGGATTCCAAGATCGAGAAAAAAGTAGGAGAGCGATCGTCCAGTTGAGGGTTCAAAACAAGAGTCTGGAATCGCAGATCGAACATCTTTGAGGGTAAAAGGAAGCTCACCGGATTGTAGAGAAGGGTCTACTACACTAAACGGATCGGACGGGACAGAATAAACTTGCACGTACTTTTTGATCTGCCGAAAACTTAGTTAGCCCGGTTATTCTAACGTTCAGAGGTGTTCATAATCCCGATCAAAGAGAACTTTTGTAAAAAACTCTATCATATCTAGTTGATTTCACGGAGATGTGGTACGAGAATTGCATTGCAAATTTGCCCAGATTTTTTGGCTCGATCGTTGCGATAAATTGCAAGACTTTAACGACTTCGGTTATATGTCGATTAGAGAAGCGAGAATAGAAATCCGTTTATGCTAGACCAGGAATATTCTCTGTGACCATTTCCGCCGATCCACAACTACCTTTTGATTCAGAACCGATTTTGCCTGTGACCGACTTGTGGCGACAAGGAGAACTGGTCGAAGTTAATATTACTGACATTACCGAGGGTGGCGATGGCGTTGGTCGATTTGGAGAGCGCGTCGTCTTCGTCCCCGATACCGTCACGGGTGATCGGGCGATCGTTCGTCTGATTCGCACCAAGCCGACTTACGCCAATGGCAAGGTTCACGAGCTTTTAGAGCGCTCTCCTCATCGCATTAGACCGAGTTGCATCGTTGCTGACAAGTGCGGCGGCTGTCAGTGGCAGCACGTCGATTATGACTATCAACGTGAGGCAAAACGCAATCAAATCGTCCAAGCTCTAGAGCGAATCGGTGGGTTTAAAGGCGTAGACGTTGATGCAGTTTTAAATGTCTCCGAGCCGTTAGCCTATCGAAACAAGGTGACTTATCCACTCACTCGTTCCGCCACTGGGCAGGTGCAAGCAGGCTATTACCAAAAGGGCAGTCACCAGTTAATCAATCTCAATCAATGTCCGATTCAAGACCCGCGATTGAATCCCTTGTTGGCGGAAGTTAAATTAGACATTCAAAAACGTGGCTGGGGTATCTATGACGAGAAACTTCATCGCGGCAAAGTACGTCATTTAGGCTTGAGAATTGGACGGCATACGGGAGAGATGCTGCTGACTTTAGTGTGCAAAGATGCAAACCTAGTGGGATTAAATGATCAGGCTCAAGACTGGCTCGATCGCTATCCTGATCTTGTCGGAGTTTCTCTAAACGTAAACGGTGCCAAAACCAACGGCATTTTCGGCAAAGAAACTCGCTGCATTGCAGGG
>JBBRMC010000188.1:0-6828 GCA_038231055.1 Leptolyngbyales cyanobacterium | reverse complement strand
TAGCAGAAAATGATTATTGTACTAAGCGTTTTGACCCTGTTTGCGATCGTTGCTGCGATTGGAGCCGGATCTCGTGTGCAGAGACAAATGGCACAATCTCAGCCCAGCCTTCGGTCAGTGCAAGAGCCTAATTTATCAGAAGCTTCTAAACTTCAATTAGAACCCGATCGAGACTCAGATCAGTCAACAGAGGCTGCTCCTACGCCACAGTCATCTGATCCGTTGCTTGAGTTTGAGCGGTTTCAATCCGATATTCCGCTTGCTGGCTCGCTTTCTGTCACAGAAGCAATGCAGCCAAGTGAAGTTGAGCCATCAATTTTTCAAACTGAACTTCACGAACCTTCGATCGCAAGGTTGACTTCTCATGAGCAAGCCGCACAGCATAATGGTCTGCTCGAAGAAGTAGCTGAGTTAGCACCAAACGGACACAAATCACAGATCTTTCATCTTGCTTACTATGTCAATCATTCTGACCCAGTGATGCGATCGGCGGCTGCCTTTGCCCTCGGCGACCTTGCCCACCACTGTCATGGAGAGGATCTCGAAATGCTCTTTTATGTT
Source organism: Leptolyngbyales cyanobacterium (assembly GCA_038231055.1). Taxonomy (GTDB): domain Bacteria; phylum Cyanobacteriota; class Cyanobacteriia; order Leptolyngbyales; family Leptolyngbyaceae; genus Phormidesmis_A. Next base: position 6,267 of record JBBRMC010000188.1, on the reverse strand, counting down.
CTCCATCAATTTAGTCAAGACACAAATCCGCAAGTGAGACTACAAGCAGCAACTGCGTTGGGAACTCTGAAATCCTCTGACCTCATTTCTGAATAGCTACGCCACGAGCGTCTATGACGGCTTCCAGAACCCTATCTCACCTGCCACCCCGTCGAATCAAAGGGAAAACTTTTCTGTGCTGTTGAATCATGAATTAAAAATTGCTATACGATCGGGCTGACCGCACATTAACGGGAGCTAACGATGTCGCAGCGTTCACTTCAGCAACAGCAGGGTCATTATCGCTATGACTCTACTCAACTCAGTCAAGCTGCACCGGCTCGGATCTTTCCTCATGCCGGAGAGGATGGCGTGTTGCAATACATTCTGACTGAGCTACGCCACAACTTGCTAGAACGAGGGCAACTGTCTCCGCCGCTCACCTGGGCACTAGAGCAGATTGAATCAGGCGATCGTCAGTTGAATGAAACCTGGTTAAAGCTGACGACGCTGTTGGTCGATTTGAAGATTTTTCAATCCGATTTGTTTAACGCTAATCTGCCCCCCAACGAGCAATTTAATGCAGAGTTTGTGCAGTTGCGACGACAGATGGGAGAAGCGTTAAACGCCGCCGATAAGGAAGCCAAGAAGTCGCATCTTGGTAAATCTGCGCAGGTTCAACGTCTCCAGTTTTATCAGGCGCTAGAGGAGCATGGACGATCGCGTCCTAAAATTATTAAAATTCACGATCGAGATGGCGGCTTGAGCGATCGCGAGTTTGCCCGTCAGCGTCTCTCAGGACCGAACCCGACTTCGCTGCAAAGAGTTGGCGATCGAAAAGCGTTATCAGATTGGCACAGCGATCAAGTGTGTTCACTTTCCAATGGTGAGACGCTCAGTTTAGACGCTGCCGCCGATCAAAATCGTCTGTTTTCATTAGAGTATCCTTTCTTAAAATTCTCACCTGCCGATTTGCAAATCGGTCGTTATGTGGGTAGCCCAAAAACGCTATTTTATCGGGGTGAACAGGGATTAGAACCACTTTTGATTCAATTAGAATCAGGCGGAAAAGTCTACACGCCGACTAGCAATACCGACGATTGGATGCGATCGAAACTGTTTGTTCAAGTTGCAGACATTACTCAACATGAGTTGTTAACGCACTTGTGCTACACCCATTTATCGATGGAGGCATTTGCGATCGCGACTCCGCGCCGATTGCCTGCTAATCATCCTGTATATCGTTTGCTTAAGCCACATTTTAGATTCTTGCTTGCCATCAACACCCGCGGCAATACCATTTTGCTAGGAGAAGGGGCAGCGATCGATAACCTCATGGCTCCTACTCGTGAAGCGTCACTTGCTGTGATGAATCGGGCATATCGCGATCGCTCGTTTGAGTCTTATGCGTTGCCAACGGATCTCAAGCATCGAGGCGTAGAGGCTGAATTTTTAGCAGACTATCCCTATCGAGACGATGCTCAACTGCTGTGGGATGCCATTCATCGCTATGTCACTGCTTATTTGCACCGCTATTATGCTGATGATCTCGCTGTTCAGCAAGACCGCGGCTTGCAAGATTGGGCAGCCGAACTAGGTGCGCCGTTAAACACTCGATCGCACGATGAATTTGCCCAAGCGCCTGACTGGATTTCTCCTGAAATGGCGGCTGAGGTGAATTTATCGATTACAGACCTGCCTGATTATCCTCGTGTTCCAGGATTTCCTTCTGCTCAGAATCCAGGAACGATCGCGACTCTTCAACAGTTGATAGACGCTGCAACGCAGATCGTTTTTACGTGCAGTGCTCAACATGCGGCAGTTAACTTTAGCCAATTTGACTATTTTGGCTATCCGCCCAATGCACCTCTTGCGGCTTACACAAAGCCTGATGTCTCTGCCCCACTTTATGAAATGCTGCCAAACCCTGCTCAAGACCTCGCTCAGATCGAGCTAACCTTCGCCCTGAGCGGCATTCTCTGGAGTCGTTTGGGAAGCGACGATATTATCCAATTTGTTGATCAGGGCGATCGGGCAATTCTGCATCAATTTCAAGCCGATCTTGGTACGATCGAAACTGAGATTCAAGCTCGCAATGTGAGGCGCGATCGCGACACCGGAATCGATTATCCTTACCTTCTGCCTTCTCGAATTCCCAACAGTATCAACATTTAGCGACTCGCTTTGGTGTGTATTTGTAGTGAATGCTACAACCATAACCCCACTACTCTTGTTAGGAGTAATGACGAACGTATCGAAATTATCTCATGATCTCAGATATTACCGAGAAGCTTTTGGCAGCTAAAAAGGCAAAAGGATTGAGTTTTGCCGATTTAGAAACGGCGATCGGACGCGATGAAGTGTGGATCGCCGCTTTGTTTTATCAGCAAGCCAGCGCCTCTGACGATGAAGCCACCAAACTACTAACGGCTTTAGGTCTCAGCCTCGATCTCGCCTCTGCCCTAACCGCCTTTCCGATTAAAGGATTAGGTCCGATCGTGCCGACTGACCCCTTAATCTATCGTTTCTATGAGATCATGCAAGTCTATGGAATGCCCATGAAAGAAATTATTCATGAGAAGTTTGGCGACGGCATTATGAGCGCGATCGACTTCACTTTAGCTATTGACAAAATAGAAGATCCCAAAGGCGATCGGGTCAAAGTCACAATGAATGGAAAGTTCTTAGCCTATAAGAAGTGGTAGCGTCGGGAGCGATCGAGGCGAAGGGAAACTAAACCAGGACATCCTGAGTCGAGTAGGATGGGTAGAGCGTTTGTGATGCCCATCCAAACCAACATTCGATCACGCGTTCTTGAACTGCCCTTCTCAATTCATCATGCACTCAACTCACTGCAATTGCCATGACATCGATTCTAAAGCAAAGCAAAAGCAGTTATTGATCGCGCTCCTATTAGTCGGCGGCTTCGCAATTGTCGAATTGACCGTCGGGTTAAGCATTCACAGTTTGGCACTGCTGGCAGAATCAGGACATCTTGTGTCTGATTGTTTAGCATTGCTGTTGGCATTGTTAGCCACCCGCATTTCTCAATCGCCGCCAGCGTGGGGTTGGCTAGGGGCAAATCAAGTGGCGATCAAAGAAAATCATTCGATCGAAACCTGGGCAGCATTGATTAACGGATTGGGATTAGTCGCTGTCGCTCTCGTGATTGGTTGGGAAGCTGTGAGCCGATTTCAAATCGATACCGTCGAGATTGCAAGCAAACCCATGTTAATCACCGCGATCGTCGGTTTAGTCGTGAATGGGATTAATATTTCTCTGCTGCATCGGGGAAGTGACCATGACCTCAATCTGAGAGGAGCATTTTTGCACGTCGTGGCAGATGCCTTGGGCGCGATCGGGGTAATTGTGGCGGCGATCGCGATCGCGCTTTGGCACTGGTCTTGGGCAGACGGTGCCGTTAGTTTAGTCATTTCAGTCCTGATTATTGCAGCAGCGGTTCCGTTAATTCGTCAAAGCTGGAAGACCTTACACGCGATCGCAACGTGACATCAGACTCCAGCGTTTTGGATCTGCTGTTGAGCCAATCGAACCCGAGCACGAATCGTTAGACTTTCATCTGTTTCAGCCAAATCATCCAGCTTGGTCTGAATTTGAAACAGCCAATCGGGTCGAGACTGTGACACCACGATCGCGAGAGACTGCAAACTCAAAACAGCCGCATAGCGCACAATCCACTCGTGATCTTGCGAGACGTGCAGCAGAGCTTCGAGCGCTTGAAGTTGGGCAGATTGAATCCGATCTTGCTCTAGTTGCTGCCAGTGAATGCTGCCTAGCCCTTTGGTTGCTGCCCGACGCACACTCATTGCAAAATCGTTTTGCGCTGCATGGAGCAAGACCGTCAAACCACGCGGGTCACCGATGCCAGCCAAGGCTCGAACTGCCCAAGCTCTTGCCCCATAGTTATAGCCATCTAACTGCTCTAAAAGCGGTTGCACCGACGACTCCCCCAAGCGAATCAGCCCATCGACTGCTGCGACGGCGGCACCCGGATTGTTATAGCCAAGGGCAGCAATCAAGCTAGGAATCGCGTCTTGGGTATGCGCGATCGCCAACGCTTGCACTGCTTCTAAGAGATGAGTTGAAGAGTCTGCTTCATCAACGGCACGAATCAGAGTTTGAATATCAGTCACGGGATTTTGAAAAACGAGTGAACAGGCTTCGATTCTTATTCTAAAGCCGATCGAGTCACCCATTGACTCGTTATGCCGCAACTGGTTTGAGGTAGCGCTGATTTAGAGGATGTCTGTTTTGGCAAATAATCTGGAAAACGATATTTCTCCTGTGTAGGATTGTGTGTTTAGCACTCTACATCATCAGTATGCAAAACCAAAACCCACAGAGCAAGCAGAATGATTCTCCCAAGCTTTTGCTGTCGATCGCGATTACTGTCTATTTACTAATGATGTCTACGACCTTTGGGATTAGCTCATATCTAATGCTCAACCCCAGGGAAAGTATACAAACAAGCATCAGAGACGACATCGAGAAAGAAGTCGATCGCTCATACACCAGATTCTTTACTCAATTCAACTTTGCAGTATTTTTAATCGGTACTTCTGTTTGGGTTCTACGACAGAGCGTAATCAATAATTTGCAGGTTGAGTTAAGGAAGCAGTTCAAAGAAGACTTTAACGAAGAACTCAAAAGCTTAAAGAACGATCTGGCATCACAAAGGAAAAAAGATGAAATTGTTCAAGAAATTTCAATTTTTCTACCTTCGATAAGCTCATTTTTTCAAGAGGAAATCAAGCCTGAAATTAAAGTAACATTGCAAGAATTGGTAATTAAACTTCAATCACTTGAAGTGGAAAATCCTAGATTGTTTTTAACATTTGAGGACTGTACAAAATGGGGGGATGGCTTATTCTATCTGGCAAACTATCAAGTGCTAGCGACTTATCAATCAACTAATTCTTGGTTCGAGATAATAAGTATTTCAAGCCATGTAGGTGATAGCAAGAAAATTATCGCACAATATAAAGAAGCGATATCAAAGTATAATCAAGCAATTAACATCAAGGAAACATATTATGCTTGGCTGGGTTTGGGAAATGTGCTCAGAATGCTAGGAAGTTATGGAGAAGCTATTAAATGCTACGATCGCTCTATTCCTCTTGAACGCCTTCCTTTTGTAGCACTAGTTAATAAGGGGCTTGTGCATAGAAGGCTGTATGCCGATGAAAAGGAGGGAATTAGAGAAGGAATTAAACACTTTGATAAGGCTATTTCAATTGCACATAACTATCCTAGAACTTGGTATAACAAAGCGTGTTATTATGCGTTTCTAAACAATTCTGAGGAAGCCTTGAAAAATCTAGAGAACGCTATTAATCTTGCTCCGCTAAAGGCAAGACAATTAGCACAGCAAGATTCAGATTTTAGTCTGATTAAGGAAGAAGCAAAGTTTAAGGAATTAGTGTATTGATTAAAATTTCGATATTTTATATGAAGATGGTTGATTACTCTCTGAATTTGATCAGAATCAAATCGGCATCACAAGTCGTACAATCTCCCCATGTATGACGATACCTGCCGATTTCTAGCCGAACACTTCTCTGCCGACTTCGCTAGTTGGCTGCTCGGAGAACCTGTCACGATGACAGAACTCAAACCCTCCGAACTTTCCCTTGAGCCGATTCGAGCCGATGCCATGATTCTGCTCCAATCCGATGAATCCATCCTCCACATCGAGTTCCAAACGCTGCCCAAGAAGAAAATTCCATTTCGGATGTTGGATTATCGCGTTCGAGGGCATCGGCTTTATGAAGACAAAGCGATGCGGCAAGTGGTGATATATCTCAAGTCCACCACCTCAGAACTCGCCCACCAAACCAGCTTTATGCTGGAAAACACTCGTCATGATTTTCAGGTAATTCGACTGTGGGAGCAACCCACCTCATTATTTCTTCAGTACCCTGGACTGCTGCCCTTTGCAGCACTGGGACAAAGCGAGAATCCAGCAGAGATATTGCGTCAAGTCACTCAAATTGTGGATCAGATTGAAGAACCCATAACCCAAGCGAACTTAATGGCAGCCTCAGCGCTTCTGGCTGGGTTACGATTAGGGGGAGATGTGATTTATAGCTTAGTGCGGAGAGACATCATGCAGGAATCTGTCATTTATCGATCTATTCAAGCAGAAGCGGAGGCAAGAGCAGAGGCAAGAAAGCAAAGAGAAATTGCTGCTAATCTGCTACGAGGAGGCGTAGATATCAATCTCATTGCATCTTCAACAGGTTTATTGATCGAGGAAGTTCAACAACT
>JBBRMC010000187.1:0-6847 GCA_038231055.1 Leptolyngbyales cyanobacterium | reverse complement strand
TCGCTCTCTGTCTGCGCTGGCTTCAAAAATGCGGGAGTCATCCGCTTTGGATGGAGATTTTTGATAACTCCACTATATAATTGGCACGTCTTTTGTCAAAATGAATCTCAACCCGACCTGTGTAAGGTGCTGAAAGCCTAATGTTTGAAAAAAAAGAGACCTCCCTCATCAATCTGATGCTGCTAGCCGCGATCGCATCGGCATTTCAACCCTTCGCTATCTCCGCCCCTCCTGTATTGGCGCAAGCTAGCGCTAGCAGCCCGACGGTGCCGCTTCCAACAGCCCTCCCCACCGGGACAACCGTTCGGATTGATGGTTCAAGCAGCATGGCATCTGTTAATCAGGCGCTAAAACAGAGATTTGAGACACAGTTTTCAGGGACTAGCGTTACCGTCGGCTACGGAGGTACTCCATCCGCACTGCAAGCTGTTTTGGATGGAAAAATTGACATTGCGGCGATCGGGCGTGCCCTTACTTCTCAAGAAAAAGCTCAAGGCTTGGTTGCAGTTCCTCTATCACGAGGTAAAATCGCGATCGTGGTTGGGGCTAACAATCCTTTTAATGGCAGCATTACAGATCAGCAGTTCGCCAAGATCTTTCGAGGCGAGATCACTGACTGGTCACAGGTTGGCGGTTCTCCTGGCAAGATTCGTGTACTTGATCGCCCCGAAATCAGTGATACTCGTCAAGCTTTGCGCAACTATCCAGTCTTTAAAGCGGCTTCCTTCACATCAGGCTCGACCACCACACGGCTTTCTGAAGACAGCACCGCCTCTCTGATTTCGCAACTCGGAACCGATGGAATTGGCTACACGATCGCTAGCCAAGCCCGCGAAGCATCTGGGCTAAAAGTGCTGCCAATGCACAATACGCTTCCGGTTGATCCTAAGTATCCCTTCTCGCAGCCGTTGGTCTATGTTTATAAAGGCACTAATCCAAGTCCAGCGATCGCTGCCTTTTTAGGCTATGCCTCTGCTCCAGGCGCACTGCAAGCAATTCAATCTGCCAAAGTTGATCCAACTCTACTCGCCGCAGGAAGTGCTAGTGCGGGAGCATCTGCACTCAATGCTAATTCCGCTGGATCAACGGCTCCCACGTCTGGAGGCACTACTAATCTTGCTGGGTCAGTCGCTCCAACTACAGCCGCTTCTCCAGATGGGCTAACCTCTTCAACAGTAGCGGCATCTGCGAGTGCAGCCCCATCTCCGACGGTTGATCCACCTACCCTCGCAGATGCCAAATCTACTCAATCAGATGGGAGCATTCCACTTTTGCTTTGGTGGCTACTCCCTCTAGGCTTGCTAGGGCTGTTCTTACTCTGGTTAAACAACCGTCGCCAAGTTTCTGAGGAGGGTGCAGAAAGATCGATCGAGCCAGTTGCTCCTCCAACCCAACCGACCTCTTCAGAAACGACTCCCATCCCTCCCGCATCCGATCTCACAGATCCTTGGGCTGAGACTCCTAACCTTGCCTCTAGAGCCGAGTCGGTGATTAGCTCCGATCGTGCCTCGATCTTAGAACAACCTTCCCCTGAAATTGCGGAACCTGCCCTTGAGACGACTCCTAATCCACTTGAAGATGCTGCGATCGCAGGTGGAGCCGCGCTAGCCGCCGGAGCAGGAGCCGCAGCCTGGGCAGATCGGTCTACCGAGTCTTCACCTAGTCCTGAAGAAATTCCTGCTTCTGTCTCTGACCTAGTTCAGCCTACTGAACTGACCGCCCCTGCCGTTGTTGAGTCACCTATCAGTGCTGATGATGCCACCTCGATCGCAGGTGCAGCCCTAGTAGGTGGCGCAGCTTTAGCCACAGGAGCCGCTGGACTTGCTGGAGCAGAAGGCTCATCGCCTGGGATTGGTGCTGATGGTTCTTCTACTTCACTCGAAGAAGCTACGATCGAGGATTTGGAAATCGAAGAAGCGTTATCCACCTTTGACACAATCAGTGACTTAGAGGCTGACCTTCCAAGCGCGATGGATGAAGAACCGATCGAACTTGATCTAGACGAAGCCACCTCTGCTTCAGGCTTGAGTGAGGTGAGTCCGAGCATTCCTACGGAACTGATTGGAGGAACTGCCCTTGCTGTAGGAGCAGCCGTCTGGACTTTAAACAATGACGATCGCGCTCAGTCCGAGGTTGAAGCTGCTAAATTTGATGTCGGACAAACGGATCTCAGCAGTGAAACTTTAGCAAGCGTCGATGAAGGATTGCCAGATTTACCAGACGGCTATGGTGAGAGCCGCATTGTCCTTCTACCTCGCGACCCACAGTGGGGCTACGCCTACTGGGATATCTCGAACGAACACAAATCTGAAGCGCGACAGCAAGGCGGACAGAACCTAGTGCTTCGGCTCTATGATGTCACCGATGTCGAGGTTGATCGTCAAAGCCCTCACACCATGCAGCAGTTTGACTGCGATGAAATGGCACGAGATTGGTATCTTGCAATTCCCGTCAGCGATCGTGATTATCTCGTCGAAATTGGCTATCTGACTGCCGATGGACGCTGGCTGATGCTGGCTCGATCGACTCCGGTTCGCATTCCTCCCACCTACCCATCAGATTGGTTTGAAGACCAATTTGTCACGATCAACTGGCAAGAAGACTTGCGAGGCAAAACCTTCTTAGATTTGGTGCCTCCTGGCAAACAAACCACCGCCGATGCAGCAGTTGTGAATCCCATTTACGATCGACTCTTTGATCTAGCAAAATCTGCCGACGCTCAACGAGTGGTGGGGTCGCTGTTTGGCTCAATGCAGCAGGTGCCTCAGCAGTCGGTTAGCTCTTTTGTGTTTGCGCCTGGAGCCAGGATGAATGTATTACCGCCAACCCTTTCGGGGATTGGGATGTCGGGGATTGGGATGTCAGGGATTGGAATGTCGGGAATCGGAATGGCTGCATCCATGCCTCCCATTCGACCGCGCAACTTCTGGTTAGTTGCCGACGCAGAACTCATTGTTTACGGGGCAACCGAACCCGATGCAACGGTGACGATCGATGGCAACCCCATTAAACTCAACCCAGATGGCACGTTTCGGTTCCAACTGTCCTTCCAGGATGGTGTGATTCGATATCCGATCATTGCTATTGCTGCTGATGGAGAGCAGATGCGATCGATCGACATGAGGTTCACCCGCGAAACGCCTCATCGCAACACAAACACCAAAAACGAAGCTCAGGACGAATGGCTTTTCTAGAAGACCAAGGGGCGACCCTGATTCGCCCCAGGCTTCTGGCAATCTACGACCAATACTTCTCCAAAAATGGCAGCATTCCCGCAGCTAACTGGTCAGGATATTCTTCGTGCAAGCCTAAAGAACCTGGCATCCGGTGCACCTGGACTCCTGAAAAATGGGCTAACACTTCCACCTCTGCACGAGACTTGGGTGGCATCTGCTCTCCAATCACCATCATCACAGGCACGGGCAACGGCTGAAACCAGTTAAACCAATCCTCTCGTTTTTTCACTACGTCTAGGGCACCCGTTACAAAGGCAGCAGAGGCAAATCTAGCTCCTCGCTGCTGGGTCGTTTGCTGCTTTTGCCGCATCATATCGTCTGTAATATTTTTAGAGTCAGCAAACACATGTCGGCTCATCATCAATTTTAGAAACCCACGAGTGGTATTCAAGAAGTAAAGAACCTGCCCTACCAAAGGTAGATTAACCAGCGTTTGCAGAACTTTATAGAGGCGACGATGTTCGCCCATTGCGGTGGGTAAAGGTCCGCGCCAAGTCGGAGACACGAGCACGACCCACCGCCAAGGCACCGTCGCGCTGCCCCTAGCTCGATTCGCTAACTCCATCACATATCCGGCTGAGTGCCCTGCTGCAACCACCACAATCGGCTCAGAAAAAACCGTTTGCACAAAGTTTCGCAGAAAGGCTTCATAGAGGGCTGGCGTATAAGCAATAGCAGGGCGCGAAGACTCTCCAAATCCTACCCAATCGATCGCAATCACCTGATATTTTTCTGCCAGAAGGTGTGCTAAACCTCGCATCTCGGTGCGACTAGACACACTGCTGAGGGCAGGAAGCAGCAAAATCGGTTTTCCGTCTCCCAAAACTTCGTAGATGCCCGTGATGGGCTTACCTTTCCAAACCCAGTGATATTCTTGGATGCTGCCGCCAATGCCGATCGCTGAAATCGTGGGTGTCGCGGCAGAATTGTTGCTCATTCCGGTTCCCTCAATCCTCAAATCTCTCGAATTCTTAGCTTACACCCGCACGATACGTTGTTTTCTAACGTTTCTAAAGTCAGCAATTTGTCGCTGAGCGGATACAAAAAAGTAGTCCGCAGCAATTTGCTACAGACTACTTTTTACGAACTAGACACACGACTGACCTTAGTCAAGAATGACTCTCAATGACTATTCAACTTTGCTTTGACGGCGGCGCAAGAGCAGACCCGCAGCACCCAACCCAATCAACGAGAGACTGACCGAAGGTTCAGGAACGGGCTTGACCAGTGCATTCAGGTTGTCTTCACCAATGTCAATCACAAAAACAGAATCGTTGAAGTCACGGTCAGAGTTTTCGTTTTTGCCACCCGTTGCACCTTTAGCTCCATAAAGGTCTTCAAAGCCTAGCAACAGATATTTTTTGCCAACAGCATAAGCAACTAAGTGCTGGAGTCCATCAGCGTTTTGGCTCGTTTGGGTTCCAAAGACGTTTGCGCTTGTGCCCCGATTGAGACCATCAGCACGCAAGAAGAAATCGAGTTGAGACCCGCCTTTGATCTCGCCGATCTTCGTGCCATCACCCAGCTTGAGCGCATTGCCGCCCCAGCTTCCCACACAGCCAGTGCCTTCACAAGAGATGTCTTTAAACAGCAGCCCTGCGGTCTCAGTTTTCCCTACTGAGCTAAACGCTAACTGGTTTCTATAGCCTGCACCTTCATTAATAAAGAAAGCAGACACGTTGTAATCGTACTTTAGCGCCAGTTTGCTGGAGTCGAGTTGAAATTGCCCACTGTTAGAAATGGCAAGTCCTTCTTGCTGCACAAACTTCTGATAAGGTGCATCATTAAAACCAGTTTGACTTTTGCTGTAAATCGTGGGCTGGGGCTTATCCCAAATAGAGCTAGACGCAGATAAAGCGGCAGCAGGAGCAATTTGAGAGAAGGCTCCGGTGACGGCTGCTGCTGTAATCAATAGACTTGTCGCGAGTTTGGTATTCATAAAATCTGTGAACGATGTGCAGCTAACTCTAAAACCAGCGCACTCTCAACTTAACTTTTATACTGAGGCGCTGTGTAACTTCTACTACTTCTAACAGGAGTTGCCTGCGATCGTCACCTGTCTGGACATGTCTTGGTCAACTCTTCAACAAAGCTCTTCTACACTGGGACTCACACGCATTCGCTGATAGGGTCTTAGGTCTGGAGAATAATCCTTATTATCAGTTTTCTCTGTAGTAATACGTAAATCCCAGCTTCTTGATTGGTAGATATACACTCTTGATATGAGGTTGTAATAAGTTCTGATGTTACTTATTTATTTTTGTACTGACAAAGGTAAGTGATCTATCGTCCGATAAGGCTCTAACTACTTGTCGGGACGAAACAGCCGCGAACTAGCATATCGCATCGGGCGGCGAGTAACGTGTTTACGAACAAATTGAGGAATATCTCCGCGGTGCCCCATAACGATTACAACATCCCCACCATTGAGAATTAACGCCTGACTTGGGTGGGTAATCGTAGTGCCGTCTAATCTGCGTAATGCCACAACAATAAAGGTGCCTTTGCCACGCACTTCAATATCTTCGATCGTCGCTCCCACCATCGGAGAGCCGTGCCCGATGACAAGTTCATCAACTTGAATATCGACTTGCGACAAGAGTTCATTCAGACGAGTGCGACCATCATCGTTGCTGAGAAACTCTATCGTGGCAGGATGAGTAATCATGTGAGACATTCTCAACGCACTAATTGCGGCAGGCAGCACCACTTGATCCGCTCCCGCTAGGCGTAGCTTTTTCTCGGTAGAAGGCAGTTCACCGCGAGCCAAAATCATCAGTTTAGGGTTCAGTTCGCGAGCCGTTAAAGTGATAAAAACATTGGCGGCATCATCGGGAAGCACAGTCGCTAAAACTTTAGCCCGATCGATACCAGCCGTATGCAAAATGGCTTCATCTGTCGCATTGCCTACTCGAATTAAATAGCCTAATGATTCAGCCATTGCGATGCGGTCAAGATTGTTATCAATAATCACGCAGGGGATGTTAGAGTCCAGCAGCTTCCGTGCCAAAATTTGCCCCATTCGACCGAAGCCACAAATAATGACGTGTTGTTCTAACGTTTCAATGCTGCGGGTCATTCGTCTCGCTCCCAGTGCTTTGTTAATTTCTCCTTCTGTAACCATTTGAACAAAGCCGCCCACCATATAAACGACTGAGGACGTTCCTGCCACAATCACACAGATCGTGAAAACCCTTAACGATGTGCTGGTGATGGGGTGAACCTCGCCATAACCCACACCGAAGGTTGTGATCACAACCATGTAAACAGCATCCATAAGTGACCAGCCAGCCAGCATATAGCCTGCTGTAGCTGTAATCATCGTGGTGATAAAAAAGAGTGCGCCTGTGAGAATGCGCTTTAGTGATCCTTGCATAGACTGTTGTTTGAAGCCTTCTCCTATATTCATAAACGGTCAAAGCAACCTTTGTCTGTTTTACAGATATCTTTTGATGTTTGGTGATTGCAGGGAGTTAGTTTGATCGATCTTTAGCTCTAGAAGATGGGCTTGTACTAAATCTTTCAGAATTGAACTCTTTGCTAGAATTTTTTGTCTCACCATCTTGACTTTAAAAAACTCAAGGGCAAAGCATTGAGTTAAATGCCTCGCC
>JBBRMC010000186.1:0-6852 GCA_038231055.1 Leptolyngbyales cyanobacterium | reverse complement strand
TCGAGCGTTCTATTGAATTCTCTACATCTCTTTGAAGTCATAGACGACAACGCCTGTTTCTGGATCGTTGCCGATTTCCACATATCCAGTTCTCAACATTTCTTGCAGCATTTCTTCGACTTGGAAGAAACTCAGACCTGTTGCGATCACTCCTTGCGTGACCGAAAGCTTGCCGCCTCTAGCTTCAGCGGCTTTTAGCAAGTCAACGATCGCCTGATTTCGAGAAGCCTGCAAGCTCAATGGCTCGACGACCCGATGAATTCCAACCTCGTTAAGCGCTATTCCTGATGCTGAAGCATTTAGACGATTAGAAAGCTTAACATTGTGTGCTTCAACCATTTTGGGAATCAACAGCAAGTCAACTAATTGACCCAACCCAAAAAAGCCGAAGGTCAATAACCAAAGGAAGCCCGTCCAGATTTTGCCGTTATAGAGGCGATGCAGTCCGGCTAGCCCAAATAATCCGCCTAGCCAGAGAACATAAGCGGTGCCAACTTTGTTCATAACTTCACGCATCTTGTAAGAGGCTCTCATCCCTCATCATAGAAACTTTGCGCTTGATATGAACAGCGATCGAGACAAATTTATGGGCGTAGCGCGATCGAGATCGGCTCAAACCTGCTCTCTGTTGCAACTCTTAATGAAAAGCGCTTTTTGCTCACCGCCTAGCTTGGTAGACTAGGAAACGTATTCAAACTGCACTCCTGTCCCCGCAGTCTCACGATCGGCGTATCGAGATGCTCTTGCATCACCGCCCACCCTGTAGCCGCAGACGTTAGAACAAGAGCAATTATCACCATGGTAGATTCCCTTAAGAAACCTGGCTTTGAAGAACTTCGCCCTGGAATTAAAGTTCCAGCGAAGGAAACCATCCTTTCGCCAAAGTTCTACACCACAGACTTTGAGGCAATGGCGAAGATGGACATCTCGCCCAACGAAGATGAACTGAGAGCGATTCTCGAAGAGTTTCGGGCTGACTACAATCGCCATCACTTTGTCCGCGATGCTGAGTTTGACCAATCGTGGGACAGCATGGATTGGGATATTCGCAAGCAGTTTGTTGAGTTTTTAGAGCGGTCTTGCACCTCTGAGTTTTCTGGCTTTTTGCTTTATAAAGAACTCAGCCGCAAGCTAAAAGACAAAAGCCCTATGCTGGCAGAATGCTTTGCGTTGATGGCTCGTGACGAAGCTCGTCATGCTGGATTTCTCAACAAAGCGATGTCAGACTTTAATCTGTCACTCGATTTAGGGTTCTTGACCAAGAGCCGCAAATATACCTTCTTTAAGCCAGAATTTATTTTCTACGCGACTTATCTCTCCGAGAAAATCGGCTACTGGCGCTACATCAGAATCTATCGTCATCTTCAAGCCAACCCTGACAAACGGATCTATCCGATCTTCCGCTTCTTTGAGAACTGGTGTCAGGACGAAAATCGCCACGGCGACTTTTTTGATGCAATCTTGAAGGCGCAACCGCAGTATCTCAACACTTGGAAAGCTCGGCTTTGGTGTCGGTTTTTCTTGCTGGCGGTTTTTGGCACGATGTATATCAGAGATACTCAAGAACCTGGCTTTTATGAAGTGTTGGGGATCAATGCTCGTGAGTATGAAACCTATGTGATTCAAAAGACCAATGAAACCGCAGGGCGAGTGTTTCCGGTGATGTTGAATGTAGACAGCCCTGAGTTTTATCAACGTCTGGATGTCTGTGTGCAAAACAACCGCGAGTTGGCGGCGATCAATGCTTCTAATACTCCCAAAGTGCTGCAAGCCTTCCAAAAGCTGCCTCTCTATGCCTCGAATGCGTGGCAACTGCTACGCTTGTATTTGATGAAGCCGATTAACTCTGCCGTTGCTCAAGGCGTAGTTCGTTAAAAGATTGGTTGCTCTTTACTGAAGGCGGCTCTGTATTGAAACAGAGCCGCTTTTTTGATTTATTTCTGGTCGTCTTTTTGAAGAGCGTACAGAATTTGAAAGCAGAGTCCGAGCAGAAGGATTTGAAAGCCAGCACTGGGGTTGAGCCAGAATGCAAAGCCCATGATCGCGAATTCGACCACTTTTAGCCATTTCTTTTGGATAGAAATCTTCTTCGCGAATTCGATCACTTTCAGCCACTTTCTCTTAGCGACATTTTTCCTTATGGCTGCTGTAGGTTGAGCCGCTCTGCACAATGCTTTCGTGTTCTGTGAATTCTTCATGTGGAGTTGATCAAGTGAGGGCAAAGGTACGCAGGAGGTTAGCTTTTCAGCTTCTATGCTGTGTCTGATTATGTCTAACTAAGTTTGATTATGTCTGACTAATCTTGACGAGCCAAGCATAGCCTTGCGGCAGAGAATCGTCAATAGCGTTGCTGAAGAATGTATGAGAATGTATGACTTTGTGTTTTTACTCGTATACTTAAAGTCAAGGCATAAGTTCAGGCAAAATTATGGCGCAACGTGCTTCCCGCTCTCTTTACCTTCATCCATCAGGGATTAATAAGGCAAGGCAAGCTATTGCAGATAAAGGTTTAACGCAACAGGCATTAGCTACCCAGATTGGGATATCTCGTGCTTCTGTCGCTAAATTCTTTGCTGGTCAACGTGTGGATCGTCGTATTTTTATTGAAGTCTCCACTGCTCTTGCAATGAATTGGGAAGACTTAACTGAGTCTGAGTTTATTCAAGAAGATCAGGATGAAAGTTCTGATATCGATGTGATCGTGCAAGCAATTCGTGAACAAATCAAGCCGATCGTTCATCAAAAATGCGGCACGATGAGAGTGTTGGATATGGAACAACCGATCGAGCTAACTGGAGAACGAGGCATTTACACCAGTGTCAATATTTTGGAACGACTCACCGGACGGAGACGTTTGGAAATTGCAGAGATTTTGCAGAACTGCGGGGTTGAGGAGTTCGATCGGGCTGGACTAAGCCGAGCCGCCGAGAAGCGAGTGCCGGGATTGGAAGCCGTGAAGCGGCATCGCAAACTCATGGTGCTGGGCAAACCAGGGGCGGGAAAGTCTACTTTTCTAAAATACTTAGCGATGCAGTGCATTGAAGGTAACTTTCAGCCAAACCGCATCCCCATTTTCATTACACTCAAAGACTTTGCTGAAATTAATGGAAATCCTGATTTATTCACCTACATCAGTCATCTTATTAAGGTGCCAAACTCTGACGCTTTGCAAAAGATTTTGCAGCAGGGTCAACTGTTAGTGTTGCTAGACGGGTTAGATGAAGTTCGAGAAGAAGATACCAAACGAGTTTTACGACAGATTCTAGAATTTTCTGATCAGTTTCATCTCAATCAGTTTGTGATAACTTGTCGAATTGCTACAAAAGAATACACATTTGAGCGATTTACTGAGGTCGAAGTAGCAGATTTTAATCAAGAACAAATTGCAAGCTTTGCTCAAAATTGGTTTCGACGAAATGATCCGGTCAAAGCAGAACGTTTTATCCAAAAGCTAAAAAAAAACGAACCAATTCAAGAACTAGCAAGCAGTCCTTTGCTACTGACGTTGCTCTGCCTTGTGTTCGGCGAAAGTGCCGACTTTCCAGTTAATCGGTCTGAGCTTTATAAGGAAGCTCTAGATGTATTGCTCAAAAAGTGGGATGGAAAACGTAACATCCAGCGAGAGCAGCTTTATAAAAATCTGTCGTTAAAACGCAAAGAAGATCTCTTGAGCCAAATTGCGCTCACAACGTTTGAGCAAAAAAACTACTTCTTTAAACAAAAAACGCTAGAAGCCTATATTTCTGATTTCATTCGCAATTTACCTAACGTTGACTCAGACCCAGAAATTTTGCGTATGGATAGTGAAGCCGTTTTGAAATCGATTGAGGCACAACACGGACTGTTTGTAGAACGCGCAAAAAGCATTTATTCATTTTCTCACCTAACTTTTCAAGAGTATTTCGCAGCGAGAGGAATCATCGCGAATTCTGCTTACAAAAATTTAGTGAAGCACCTCACCGACAAATGCTGGCGCGAGGTCTTTTTGTTGACCGTAAGTATGATTCATAACGCTGATGACCTATTGATCTTAATTAAACAAGAAGTTGATGAGCTATTAAGCAAAGATAAGCAACTACAGAAGCTCCTCATTTGGGTTGCCCAAAAATCCAACTCGACTAAAGCCCCTTACAAGCCCGCAGCTATCAGGGCTTTCTATTTTGCTATTGCTCTCGCTCTCAACTTGGAGCGTGATCGTGAAGTTGCTCTTTCGCTCGATCTTGCAGTTTCACTTGACTCAATATTTTTATCCCCTCTTACCTTTGACAGTCAACCAACTGATCGCGTCTTGGATATTGATCTTAAATTTGACTATATCCTTGCTCGTAATATTGACCTTGCTCGCGCCCATGCTTTTGCTTTAGATGTGGACTTCAATGTTGATTTTGAATTTGATATTGCCCTTGACCTTGCACAAGATGTTAACTTCCAGCATGAGTTACGAGATGTTGTGTCTAGATTACTTTCTGGGGGGGATAACTTTGAGGCTCAAACTAACTGGTGGTTAGATAAAGAAGGAAAAGAGTGGACTGAGCAACTAAGAACTGTGATAGTTAAGCATCGCAACATTGGTCATAATTGGCAGTTTAGCGCAGATCAACAACGATTGTTACAGCAGTATTACGATGCTAACAAGCTGCTGATCGACTGTCTCAATAGTGATTGTTACGTCAGTCGAGATGTGCGGCAGAAAATTGAAGATACTCTGCTGTTACCGATGAGTGAAATAGGTCGCGTTTGAGTAAAGAGAGCTTGACTGAGAATAAAGCCTTGGAAGACCTAAATAATTACTACGAGTACGATCAAAAAGGCATCCACTTACTCATTAGACCATTCATCAAGCAGCGCTTCTAAAGCGGCTTTCATTTCATTAGGATTGGTGGTTGTCGTGCCAAATTGACGGACGACAATGCTGGCAGCAAGATTTCCCAAAACGGCGGCTTCCCAGAAAGTTGCTCCGGCAGCAAGACCGAGGGTGAGAGCCGCAACGACCGTATCACCTGCACCTGTGACATCAAACACATCAGTGCGATTAAACGCAGGAATGTGCTGTTCGGTGCCATTTCGATCGAACAACGTCATCCCCTGTTCACCTCGCGTAATCAAAAATTGCTGCGCCTGAGTCAGCTTCAATAAATTCTGTCCCGCTTGAGAAAGAGTCGCGGCATTGGTGATCTTGTAGCCCACCGCAAGTTCTGCTTCGGGCAGATTGGGTGTGAAGAGGGTTGCCTTTTGATAGCGATCGAGTCCCACTTGAGCGTCAACAATGGCGCGAGGATGAGCCAGTACGGCATCAATCACAGGCTGAGTGAGCGTGCCATCGCCATAGTCAGAACAGACGATCGCATCCACTGTGCCAACGTGCTGATGAATATAATCTGCAAGCTGCTGCTGAAGTTCGATCGGCGGCAGATCATCAGACTTACGATCGATTCTCACAATCTGTTGCGTCACCGACTGACGAGCGTGCCCCGAAATGCGAGTTTTGGTAATAGTAGGACGATCGGGGTCAAGAAAAATTCCCTGCGTGTCAATTCCGGCATCGAGAAAGATTTGCTGAATGGCTTGCCCCTGCTGGTCTTTGCCCAACAGACCGACTGCCTTCACCGTTGCCCCCAGCCGAGCGAAGTTATACACCGCATTTGCCCCACCGCCCGGAACTTGTCGCGTCGTCTCGTGACGCAAAATCAACACTGGAGCTTCGCGAGATATCCGCTCGACTTGCCCCGTCATGAATTCGTCTAACGTCAGGTCGCCCACAATCAGGATCTTCGCTTGAGAAAACTGATCCATTAAGTGAAACAAGCGATCGGCAGTCTGCCGAAGTTGAGCGGTGAAAACAGCATCTGGGGACATAGCAAGTGATTTCTAGCGATCGACGTTCTATTGTCGCTCACCACGGGATCGATGCGACCAAAAAAGGAGATTAGAAGTCGGACTGACCAAAATCCGCACAATCGCTCCACGTTTCTAGGAATCCATTAGAAGTCTGCTTGCGGGTAACAGCGGCGATCGTAGGGAAATCCTAAATCAGCAAAGAGCCCAGGTCGTAGGATTAACGAGAAGCAATTGTTAAAATGAGCAGATGGTGTGATGTGACCAATTAAAATGCCCACTGCTGCTCAACTAGCGAGTTTATATCGGATTGCCTACCAATTGACCTATGCGATGCTTCAACCCATACATCTAATTTGCGTTGATGTGCGAACTCGCAATGTGTTCGTCCTTGCTGGATACGACGAAGAGCTTGAGTTCCAGATTTTGCCCAATGGAGAGTTATCTGATGAACCAGACTAATTATGATGCAATGTCTGATGCTGAATTGAAACAGTATTTTCTCAAACATCGTGGAGATCAAGCCGCTTTTCAAGCATATCTAGACAGAGTGAATCAGCGTCCCCATCGGATTATTGCTAGTCCCGATGACCCTGATTTTGACGAGAAAGTTCAAGCAGCGATTCGGCAAAAGCTAGAAGCGGCAAGAAGCAGGCAGCAGTGTGATAATGCGTCTGGACAAACCGATTAAAGAGTTAAGTCTTGAATGGGTTTGTCCTGATAAGGCTTATCTATCAATGTTGACTAATCGTGCATCAAAATCAACGCCCCAAAACTGGGAAGGTCGATCGCTAGCTCATTGTCTTTTGCTTCAAATTGCTCACCTGTCCACGATCGCCAGCGTCCATTTGCCGGAAACGAAGAAATTTTGTACTGCTCATAAGATTGCTCTGAGAAATTGAGAATGACGACGACCCGATCGCCCGTTTCAGTCCAACGAACAAACGCCAACACTTTGTTATCAGCATGAGTGTAAAAGAACTCAATGTTCTCGGTTCTCAAAGCAGGATTGTTGTG
>JBBRMC010000185.1:0-6861 GCA_038231055.1 Leptolyngbyales cyanobacterium | reverse complement strand
CGCCCCGCGCTTGCCTTTATTTTTGATTAAATGCCGCGCCAACAATAACAGAATTGTATTGGGGGTAAGAATCGTGCCCTGCTCATCAACAATGCCAAAACGATCGCTGTCTCCATCGGTTGTGAGTCCCAGATCTGCCTGATCGGCTGTCACGGCTTTGATGAGTTCTGTAAGCTGTTCTCCTTTTGGTTCGGGCATTCCGCCACCAAATAGGACATCGCGATAGGTGTGAAAACTCTCGATCTCGCACCCGCAGTCTCTTAAAACGGTGTCGAGGTAGCCGCGAGAGGTCGAGTAGAGCGCGTCATATTTAACCTTAAGTTTGGCAGTGCGAATGCGATCGACATCCAAAATGCTATAGATAGCCTTTAAATAAGCGGGTTTAGGATCAAAGGTCGAAATCATTGCCGACGAGTTGCCGTTTGGCGGGGCATCAGACACTCGATCGAGATGAGCGACAATGGCATTGGTAATTTGAGTCGTCGCCGGACCTGCATAATCGGGAATATATTTAATTCCACAATAGGGCGCTGGATTATGACTCGCGGTAAACATTAACGCTCCCGCCGAGTTGAGATGACGGGCGCTATAGGCGATAACGGGAGTCGGGCAGTCTCGATCGACGATTTGCACTCTCCAACCCAGCTCTGCGAGAACGGCGGCGGCTGTATGAGCGAACTGATCTGCTAAAAACCGAGTGTCATAGCCAATCAGAACGGGACGGGTTTTGGAGTAGGTCGTGTCTAGATAGCGGGCGATCGCTCGTGTGACTCTGCAAACGTTAGAAAATGTGAAGTCGTCAGCAATAATGCCGCGCCAGCCATCTGTTCCAAACTCGATTTTTGAATATCTACTCATTGCTCACCCTTCTCATCCCTATGCTTTATGGTACTAGACACGTTTCAGGAAACTGTAGGTGACTTCCTGAAGTTGAGCAAAGATAATTTTGGTTGAACTTGATGAATAAACTTCCACGGGTTCGTGCATTGGTTTTGGGACTGATTCGGGATGGCGATCGCATTCTGGTTGGAGAAGGCTATGACTCGGTTAAACAAAGCTTTTTCTATCGCTGTTTGGGGGGCGGCGTTGACTTTGGTGAGACGAGTCTAGATGCCCTCAAACGAGAATTTCAAGAAGAACTCCAGGCAGAGTTATGCAACATCCAATATTTGGGATTCAGCGAGAACTTATTTATGTATGAGGGTGACCCTGGACACGAGTGGATTCAGATTTATCAAGCTGACTTAGCTGATTCTAAGATTTATCAACTTGATGAAATGATTGTTACCGATTCACGCGCGCCGTTTGTCGCTCGATGGGTCAAGTGCGATCGCTTTCTATCTAAAGAACTTCACCTCTTTCCTACGCTCTGCTTGAGCTATCTCTGATAATTGTCCCATTTAATGCCAATTCAATTTGGGAAGGCGATCTATCGAAGGAATCATGCTCTAGAATCAAACGCTTTCCTATTTGCAATCTCCAAACTTAAGCAAAGCTTCAAACTCAACCTCACCTTGCTCGCAATAATTGAGTCATTGTGTAGATAGGAATGGTAACTGCTCTCTTGCGGGATAATCGAATCCTAATTTTGACATGTCTAGACCAGGAAATATGCCTAGCTCTCAGACTCAAAGCTTACATCAAACCCTGCCCTGGACTGTTTTTCAACAGGTTGGCGATCTGATCAAACAGATGGTCAAATCCAGCAATTTGATTGTGACGGAGGCAACGCTTTCACTATCACATATGGATGAAAGCCAAGTCGATCGCTTTGTCGCCGTGGTGTCTTCGAGATTTAGCGCTC
Organism: Leptolyngbyales cyanobacterium; assembly: GCA_038231055.1. Classification (GTDB taxonomy): domain Bacteria; phylum Cyanobacteriota; class Cyanobacteriia; order Leptolyngbyales; family Leptolyngbyaceae; genus Phormidesmis_A. The sequence continues at coordinate 5,057 of JBBRMC010000185.1, read as the reverse complement.
TGCTGCAAGGAAAAACTGTGCAGTCTCAGCTTGCTCTATCTCATTCCACCCCTGCTGATGGGGTGTGTCACCTTAAATTGACCTTCGATCCAAGAGAGATTGCCGTCTTTTTGACTCACTTAGAAACTCTTTTGCCTAATAAATCGCCTCTGTTTGACCAGTTTAGGCAGGCAAAGCAGTCTCTTCAACCCAACGATCCTGAATGTCAAAGTCAGTTTACGCTGCAATTAATTGAGCGGTTGGCTCCAGATCAGACTCTCTATTCCTCGATCGAAGATTCGCTCTGGCAGCAGGTCGAACAAGAACGCCTGTTAAATGAAGTGACGACCCTGATCCGCCATAGCTTAGAGTTGTCTGTGATTTTAGAAACCGCTGTGCATCAGGTGCGGCAGTTTTTGCACGTCGATCGGCTAATTATCTATCAGTTCAATATCCTGGCTCCTTCTTGTCGGCTCGATTCAACTCCTGATACGCCTTTTCTATGGGAAACGATCGTGCCCGATCTGGATGGTATCACCTACGAATCGAGGGAAAACGAGTCCATTCCCTCGGTGCTGCACTTCGTTGAGGAATATAGTCTAGCTCATGTGCCTAGCCTGCGGGAGATGCACCCGGAAGGGTTAATGCGGGCATTTGTTGCTTTGGATGACTGCGATCACGACTATTCTGTGTCGGCTCATTTTTTGCATCGATCGAGCCATCAGGTGCAAGCCGAATTAGTGACTCCTATCATCGTGCGAGGCGAATTGTGGGGATTGCTGATCGCCCATCACTATACTGAGCCGCGCCTGTGGCAAGAGAGTGAGAAGGCATTTTTGCAACGGATTGTGGATCATTTAGCGATCGCAATCTATCAATCAAAGCTCTATGCTCAGTTGCAGCAGCAGACGCAGACTTTAGAACAGCAGGTGATCGATCGCACTCAAGATCTTCGAGATACGTTGGTGACGGCTCAAGCAGCAGGTCGCGCCAAGACCGAGTTCTTATCTACCATGAGCCACGAGCTACGATCGCCGCTGACGACAATTATTGGTATGGCAGCGACGCTGCTGCGGCATCAACTGATTCAACCCGATGCAAAAGGGGCATTGACGTTGCAAAAACAGCAAGAATATCTGCAAACAATTCAGAATCGTGGAGAACATTTGCTGGCGCTGATCAACGATATTTTAGACTTGTCGCAGGTTGAAACCGGAAGAGCGGTGTTAGAGATCCGTGAGTTTTCTCTCTTTCAACTGGCACGACAGGCACTAAACTCTCTACAAAAGAAAGCCGACCTGAAAAACGTAGAGCTGCGGCTCAACTTAAATATAGGAGCAGAATCGTTTAGAGGCTCGGCGAAATTCAAGAGTTTTGATCAAGAATCGCCCCGCGATCGCTTCAAAGCTGACCCGCAACGAGTCAAACAAATCTTGACCAATCTCCTCAGCAACGCCATTAAATTCACGCCCGAAAATGGCTGTGTCACTCTGAGGGTCTGGGTGAACGAAGAGACAGCAATTCTGCGAGTTGAAGATACGGGCATTGGCATTTCCAAGGCAGAAATTTCTCTTTTGTTTCAAAAGTTTCAGCAGTTGGATGCATCTTATCACCGCAAATATGAAGGCACGGGATTAGGACTCGCACTGACAAAACAATTAGTCGAATTGCACAATGGCACGATCGAGGTTGACTCTACTGTTGGAGTCGGCTCTCAATTCACAGTGCATTTGCCGGCTCAAGCAATGTCTGCGGGTGATCGGGTCAGAGAGCAAAAACAATCGGCGGCTCCTCATCAACGAATCGTTCTCATCGAAGCTCATGAGGAGACGGCAACCCTGATCTGTGATCTGTTGACTGTCGCTAACTATGACGTGATCTGGATGATTGAAGGAAGCACCGCTCTCAAACAAATCGAGATGGTAGAACCCGCTGTCGTCCTGATAGATATTCAGCAGTCTGGAATGGATGGCTATCAGATCATTCAGACCTTGCAGAGCGATCCGGCGACGCAAAGCATTAAGATTCTGGCGCTGCTGACAGAGGGTTCTCAAGAAGAAAAAGCTCGCTGTCTAGCAGCAGGAGTTAGCGACTGTTGGATGAAGTCGATCGACCAACCCGAACGGCTGATCGATCAAGTTGCGGCGTTGGTGCAAACTGATTAGCGACGAGTTCCGATCGCTTGAAACATTACGTCCCAAAACACGCCGTTTTGCACAAATAATCCAAACCTTACTACTAGAGGAGCTTTGGGGTTAATACTCAACTTCTCGAAGGCGATGGGCACGACCGAGAGGGCGATAAAGGCAGCAAGAATAAACGTCGGTTTAGAATTTTGGGCACGAATCACCCCACCAAAATAAATGCCCAATAGCACGCCTAAATACATCAGCAGTTGGTCAGCAAATGACAGTTGCCCATCTTGGCTTTGAGTGAAGGCTGTCCAAAGTGGCATGAAAACATTCTCACGTTTCATCACGCTGACTTCAAGGGTAGGAGATAGCCACTGCTGGATGAAGTGCCTCTTAGTCTTGATAATCTCTGAGCGATCGAGTCTCTTAGCGTTGATTGCGCGGCGATTGAGATCAAAATATTTCAGTAGTTTCATCTGCATCTCCTGATGGGTCGAGTGTTTATACCGACGACTCCTCTATTTAGAAATTAATCTCGCTGCAAAAGTTTCTTCGATCGCCGCAACTCCCATCAATTTGATTTGCTCTTCACGAATATGAATATTTTACCGATGTATTTAAGTTGACATCTAAGTAGCGGACATAAAAATCCCCCACCGTAATGGCAGGGGATTTTTGTTACTTACCTACAGCGTCAGTCGGACTTAACCGAACTTACCTGCCGTAGCCGCAATCACAAAGGCCGCGTAAGTGAGGACATAGCCAACCGTGAAGTGAGCCAGACCTACTAAGCGAGCTTGAACAATCGAGAGAGCAACCGGCTTGTCCTTCCAGCGAATTAGGTTCGCAAGAGGAGTGCGCTCGTGTGCCCAAACGAGGGTCTCAATCAATTCCTGCCAGTAGCCTCTCCAGGAGATCAAGAACATGAATCCGGTTGCCCAGACCAAGTGACCGAAGAGGAACATCCATGACCAAACAGCTAGGTTGTTCATCCCGTAAGGGTTGTAGCCGTTAATCAACGGAGCCGAATACTGCCACAGGTAGTCACGTAGCCAACCCATTAGATAGGTCGAGCTTTCGTTAAACTGAGCAACGTTTCCTGACCAAATTGCCAGATGCTTCCAGTGCCAGTAGAAGGTTACCCAACCAATGGTGTTCAGCATCCAGAACATTGCTAGATAGAAGGAATCCCATGCAGAGATGTCGCATGTGCCGCCACGACCCGGACCATCGCAAGGGAAGCTATAGCCAAAGTCTTTCTTGTCGGGCATCAGCTTAGAACCGCGTGCATCCAATGCACCCTTGACCAAAATCAAGGTGGTGGTGTGCAACCCTAGCGCGATCGCGTGGTGAACCAAGAAGTCGCCAGGTCCGATGGTGAGGAACAGGGAGTTGGTGCCACTGTTAATCGCTTCAAGCCAGCCAGGAAGCCAGACGTTTCCGAAGTTGGGCCAAGCGGTCGAAGCAATGCTGGTAGGGTCTGAGAGCAGAGTGCTCATTCCATACAGCGCTTTACCAGAGGCAGCCTGAACAAACTGTGCAAACACAGGCTCAATCAGAATCTGCTTTTCAGGCGTTCCAAACGCGACTACTACGTCGTTGTGGACGTATAAACCGAGGGTGTGGAAGCCCAAGAACAGAGACACCCAGCTTAAGTGCGAGATGATCGCTTCTTTGTGCTGGAGAACCCGATCGAGCACGTTGCCCTTGTTGGCATCCGGGTCGTAATCCCGAATCCAGAAGATGGCTGCGTGAGCGAATGCGCCCACCATCAAGAATCCAGCAATGTACTGGTGATGGGTATACAACGCAGCTTGAGTCGTGAAATCCTTCGCCATGAAGGCGTAAGGAGGCAAGGCATACATGTGCTGTGCCACCAAGGAGGTGATCACACCCAACGCAGCCAGCGCTAGAGAAAGTTGGAAGTGCAGGGAGTTGTTAACGGTGTCATACAACCCCTGGTGAGGCAAGTTAAACTGACCTTCTGATCTGCCACCAACCAGACCCTTCTTGCTGTCCAGCATGTCTTTGATGCTGTGACCAATACCGAAGTTGGTGCGGTACATGTGTCCCGCGATGATGAACAGAACCGCGATCGCCAGATGGTGATGCGCCATGTCCGTCAACCAGAGAGACTCGGTTTGCGGATGGAAACCACCTAAGAAGGTAAGGATTGCTGTCCCTGAACCTTGAGCCGTTCCGAAGATTTGGCTCGCAGTGTCAGGATCTTCAGCATAAACCCCCCAGTTTCCGGTGAAAAAGGGAGCCAACCCGGCGGGGTGAGGCAGCGTCGTCAGGAAATTATCCCAGCCAACGTGCTGACCGCGAGATTCGGGGATGGCAACGTGGACTAAGTGACCCGTCCAAGCCAGTGAGCTAACGCCAAACAGACCCGCTAAGTGGTGGTTTAGACGTGACTCAGCATTCTTGAACCAAGCCAAACTCGGACGAAACTTGGGCTGAAGGTGTAGCCAACCCGCAAACAGCATGACGGCGGCTAGGACGAGCAAGCCGATGGCACCTGTGTAGAGGTCACCATTGGTTCGCATCCCGATCGTGTACCACCAGTGATACAGACCTGAATAAGAGATGTCTACCGGATAGTTTGCGCCACCTTGAGTAAACGCTTCTACCGCAGGCTTACCGAATTGAGGGTCCCAAATCGCGTGAGCAATGGGACGGACATTCAGAGGATCTTGAATCCACTGAGGAAAGTTGCCTTGCCAAGCCACATGGAATTGGCTGCCCGATGCCCACAAGAAGATGATTGCCAAGTGACCGAAGTGGGTCGCGAAAAGCTTTTGGTAAAGCTTCTCTTCCGTCATTCCGTCATGACTTTCAAAGTCGTGAGCCGTAGCGATTCCATACCAAATCCGACGAGTTGTGGGATCTTGGGCAAGGTCTTGGCTAAATTTTGGGAATTTAGTTGCCATAAGTCTTTATGAT
>JBBRMC010000184.1:0-6874 GCA_038231055.1 Leptolyngbyales cyanobacterium | reverse complement strand
GATCAACCCCGCATTGCCGGGATGCCCCAGAGGTGGGATGACCAGAAACCAATCTTCCTACTACGAACAGTTCGGCTGCGTCGGTAGGACAGGGCACCGTCAATTGCCCAGATGTGACCGTCATGCTCACTTGGTCTGTGCTGATGACGAGTTACAAGCCACATCGCCTTGTGCGTGTGGTATTTGACTGTCTAAATCTTCGAGAGGAAATTTCAGATTTACTGCCCCAATCCTACACCCGTCACCTGACTGCTAAACTGCCAGCAATTCGTTCTCGACGATCGACACATTCCCATAAAGATGAGTCAAAATGTCGCGTCCCTGTCGGGTCAGCGTTAGATAGTGAATTCCATCTCGAATATAGGGATAAACCACCTGGCGATAAAAAGTAGGGTAGCTTGATCGCAAGTCTCTTGGATGGTGATAGCCCAATGCCTGACTGGTTCCGGTTTCTTCTAGCTCACAAAACAGATCGGGCAATTTCTCTAAATAGCACGGGTCACTCAATTGCCCAATTAAATCAGCCGCTCGCACCAAACCTGGATAATTTGACGTGTCTTGATAAAGCAGATCATCGGGAAATGGGAAGCGAGTCAACTCGACATTGAGCTTGATTGCTTCCACATCAACTAAAGGATGATGGCTCAAAAGGTCTTCGATAAACTGTTTTCCTCGATCGACGTGATAGGGTGCGAGACTTGCATCGGTTGCCTTGGGCGGCAGGTAAACCGTCTCGCTGCCAATCCCAGTCGCATAACAACAGGAGCGATCGTCTATGCAATCGTGCTGACAAATTCCGCGCACATAGCCGATGTCATGACACACAAGCGCCAAAATCGTCTCTACCCAGTCTTGACATGAAACCGTTCCTCCAAGGAGATACTTTCCGCGCAACATCTCTTGCCCGGTCGTCGTCACTAAAATTGTGTGCTCAAGATTGTGATAGGGCATATCACCCAAGGCGATCGCGTTCAGCGCTAAGGTTGCGGTTTGACCGATTAAATCGAGATAACCAGGGTGACAGCCATCATAGATGTGGTCACAAACGGTTTGCAGATGTTCAACACACGATCGAATTTTTTCAGATGGGGAGTGAATCATGATCTATGGCTCGTCAACTAACTTGCTTGGAGAAAGGAGCTTTAGGCAACGGAAACACAAGACAGCGGCATCAATTGTTGAGTGGGTAGCAACTATAACGTTGGTCAACCTCAAGTTAGTCTCAAAATATGCAGAACTTGTGGAGTAAGAAATAATAAGTGGATTGAAGTGATGCAAAAACTGCATTCATCACCTGTCTACTGACAGATTTCGCTTCTACTATCGATCGCAATCCGAAATTCCCTGTCCCGGCTCTAGTGACTAGAACTCAAGCGCTGCCTTCTGCCTTTGCTTGCTCCAGTGCCTGAGTGGCTGATCGATATAATGTTTGCACATCCGCCCCATCTTGGGGATAGCCTGCAATGCCCGCGCTAAACGCTACTTCAAATGAGTCAGCACTCACAGAGGTCAACGCTTGCTCTTGGAGAACTTTTAACACATCGGTCAGGCGTTTGCTAGCGATCGAGTGAGGAGTGTTTCCCATGCCGATCACAAAGGTTTGATCTCCCCAATAGCCAATCACGTCGGTTGACCGAAATCGAGTTCGTAAAAGTTCTCCACAGTGATGAATGACTTGATGTTTGATCTGAGAATGCTGGTGATCAAGGATTTGCTGAGGAGACTCTAGATTCAAAATGGCGAGAGAGAACGATCGAGTTTCTTGTTTAGCTATCTCTAATGTCTCATCTAAGTCTTGAAGCGACTGAGCACGATTTGCTACACATAGTTCTGCAAAATTGCAAGCGATCGGACTAGCGGCGGAGTTTAATAAAGATGGCTGTGAGTCAGAACCATCATCGGCTAACAGTTCGGGGGGTTGCTTTGCGTTTAGGATATGCACTTCTTGTCTAAGTGCCTGCACAAGTTGGCAAAAGGTCTGAAGCTGGTCAGGCTGAACTTCTGACTCCAGTAGAGTTTCAATTTTTTGCGCCAATCGTGAGCCTTGATCTGAGCCAAACATCCCCATTGACCCAGAAAGCTTATGAGCATTTTGCTCAGCAGACAGCCGTAGCGCTGGACTCAGTTGGTTCTTCTGCAAGGCGAGGCTGGCTTGCTCGATCACGGTAGCACGCTGACTGAGTTGGTCGCGAATATCTCGCCAAACCTCATCGACATCGGGTTCAATTTGTGCGGCAGGCGGCTTGGGAAGCTCTTTGCGTTTTTCGGTTTGCGGTTTGAGTCTTTCAGCGTTTCGGAGTCGATAGCCAATCCCATAAACCGTCTCGATCGGATCGTCAACTACTCCTGCGGTTTTGAGTTTGTGTCGCAACCCCTTAACGTGAGAACGAATGGTCTCTTCAGCAGGGGGAGTTTCGAGCGACCAGAGATGATCGATTAAAGCACTCGAATTATAGATGCGCTGAGGGTTGCGAAGGAGCAACTCAAGCAAGCTATATTCTTTGGGCGTGAGTCGCAGCAGCTTGGAGTTGCAGGTGACCTCACAAGTGCTGGGATCGAGATTTAGGTTTTTCCAAGTCAGCATCGGCGGTAGTGAAGATCCTCCCCGACGCAGCAAGGCACGAATGCGGGCTAATAGCTCTTGTAGATCAAAGGGTTTAACCACATAGTCATCTGCCCCCGCGTCTAACCCTTGCACCTTGTTTGTGCTCGTGTCTTGAGCCGTCAACAATAGAATCAGCGTTTGGTCGCCCTGCGATCGTAGGTGCTGACAAAAACTAATTCCGTCGAGTTTTGGAAGCAAGACATCGAGCAAAATCAAATCGTAGCTAAACGATTCTGCGAGTTCCCATCCTCTCAAGCCGTCAATGGCATGATCCACCACATAATGCTGGTCGTTTAGAGCTTTGGTCAGGGGGGTTGCAATAAGCTGATCGTCTTCGACTAAGAGAATCCGCATGGCGTGAATGATTCTGTAGGAAGATACTGAGATGAATGTGTCTAAAAAGCAACTCAACAGGAACACTATCCATTAGTGTAAGGGAGATTACTGAGTAAGTAAATCCTATCGTGGGAGCCTTCTCGCTCAAATCAACAGCCGCGCTAAACTAGGCAAGGCTTCTCCATAGGTCGGGTGAATGTGAACGGCTTGCTCTAGCAGTTGCCAAGTTGCTCCTGCCTCCATGAGATCTAGGAACACATGCACAATTTCAGCCGCTTCATAGCCGACGAGCGTTGCGCCCAAAATTTTATCGGTGTCTTGGTCAATCACCAGTTGATAAAATCCTAAGTCGTGTCCCCACTCGATCGCGCGTGCAATTTGAGACATGGGCAGTTTCACCGATCGAGCGTTAATCCCGGCTTGCTGTGCCTGCTCAAGCGTCATGCCAACTCGCCCAACTTGAGGCTCGGTGTAAAGGGCATAGCCAAGAACCCGATCGTGGCGGGTGCGTTCTCCTCCAGACAAAATCGCTTTTAGGCGGCGATAGTCTTCCCAGGAAACATGAGTAAAGGCAGGCTGGTTTGCCGCATCTGCGATCGCGTAAACTCCCTCACAGGCAGTATGAAAGTGGTCATCAATTTTGACGTAGCCACGGTCGTCTAGCTCGACTCCGGTTGCCGCCGTGTTGAGGGCTTGAGTGTTGGGTTTGCGTCCCGTCACGACTAACAAGGCTTCTGCGTCGAGACGATCGCCATTACTCAACGTCAAGGTAAATAAGTCGTTTGCATACTCCACGTTCTCGACGGTGACCTTGAAATGAAGCTGCACTCCATCTTGTTCTAATGCCGTGACTAGAACCTCGCTGACTTCAGATTCCTCACGATCGAGCACCCGATCTCCTCGCACAATGATCTGAGTCTGACTGCCTAACCGTGCGAGTCCTTGTCCCAGTTCTAAGCCAATGTATCCGCCTCCGATTACTAGCAAACGTAGGGGCAAGGTTTGTAAATCAAAGAAATTGCGGTTTGTGAGATAGGGCGTGTTTGCCAGTCCGGGAATATTGGGAATTAAAGCAGAGGTGCCCGTGTTGATGACGACGATCGGAGCTTGCACCTCTAAATCACCCCCTTTCACCGATCGAGGTGCGCTAAACGAAGCTTCTGCACAGACGATTCTTACGCCCGCCGATTCCAATCGGGTTCTAACCCCTTGATGAAAGCTATCTCGAATGCTGCGAACTCGCTGCATCACTGCCGGAAAATCAACCGTGACTTGAGCATGAATTCCTAGCTTTTCTGCTTGTCGCGCCCGACCTGCTGCATGAGCCGCCGCCAAAAATGCTTTTGAGGGAGTGCAGCCATAGTTGATGCAGCTTCCTCCCAGAGCATCGCGCTCAAAGATCACCACATTGCGTCCTTCTTTTGCAAAATCACTGGCAAGCGGAATTCCGCCTTGACCACTGCCGATCACAATTACGTCTGCGGTTTCCATTTGGCGCGCCCTCCGAATAGGATTTGGGGTTTTAGATTGGACTCTCTCTAGGCTGAAATCGCTCCTAGCTCTTGCAGCAACGGCATCCAGTTGACGGCATTGCGGGTTTCTAGAATCTGCCCATTGGCAACGCGATAAATGCTAATGCCTGTTAGTGATACTGACTTATTAGTTGGAGAAACGCCTGCAAACGCGCCTGTGTGAGTCAGCGCTCCTGTCCAGCGAGCAACAACTTGATCTCCGATCGCGACCAAATCATCGATCGTAAAGTGACCATTGCTAAATGCGCCACTTGCCCCACGAATGTCTTCTCGTGCCCCTTCACGCCCCCGTCCTGGTGGATTGTGACCGTAATCTAGATAGTCAGGAGCGATGATTTCGTCAATAACTTCGTCACGTCCTTGATTAAACACCTCTTCATAAAAGCGGCGCACGACTGCTTTATTATCTTCTTCGACTGACATTGTTAGTTTCCTCTCGTGATCAAGAACGGAATTCGGAGTTACCGTTTTTGATTCTATGAAGCTTAAAACCATGACTCGTCTTTCTAAAGGAGTAAGTCTAAGGAATTGATATACTTGTTACCGCGTTCACACCCGATCGCTGTCCTAACTGAAGAGCGTACAGGTTCGCGTATACCCCTTGCTGGGCAATGAGTTCATTGTGTGTGCCGTGTTCGACGATCTCGCCTTGCTGGACGACTAATACCTGATCGGCTTGAGTCACGGTGCTGAGACGGTGAGCAATCACAAAACTGGTGCGCCCTTCGAGCAGACGGGCGATCGCAGATTGCACTAGCGCTTCGGTGCGCGTGTCGATGCTGCTGGTGGCTTCGTCGAGAATCAGAATGCGCGGATTGATCAGAACAGCGCGGGCGATGCTCATCAACTGTCGTTGCCCTTGGCTGAGGGTGGCTCCTCGTTCGCCTAACAGCGTTGCATATCCTTGAGGAAGTGCAGTGATAAATTCATGGACGTTTGCCACTTGAGCCGCTGCCTCGATCTCAGCTTGAGTCGCGTGGGGATTGCCAAACGCAATGTTTTCGGCAACGCTACCGCTAAATAAAACAGTGTCTTGCAAAACGATGCCGATTTGACGACGTAAACTGGCTTGAGTCACTGTGCGAACGTCGATGCCATCAATTTTGACGGCTCCTCCGGTCACATCATAAAAGCGCAAAATTAGATTAATAATCGTGCTTTTTCCGGCTCCGGTGGGTCCGACGAGCGCGATCATTTGCCCAGGTTTGGCGTGGAGAGAAACGCCGCTCAACACGCGCTGATTGGCAGTGTAGCCAAAAGTGACTTTCTCAAAGGTGACTTCTCCCCGCATGGGGGGCATCTCGATCGCGTCGATCGCGTCTTGAAGTTGTGCCGGCTCATCTAATAATAGGAAGATCCGCTCTAACCCTGCAAAAGCAGATTGGGCTTGAGTATAGAACTGACTGAGAATCTGAATCGGTCGAAAAAACTGCTGAACGTAGAGCAAAAATGAAGTGACCACTCCAACCGTTACGGAACCTGTAACCGCCAGATAGCCTCCGTATGCTAACACTCCGGCAGTGGCTAGAGTATTCAGAAAATCGATCGAGGGGAGAAACGCTGCGGTGATTGCGACCGCTTGAATATTTGCATCGCGATTAGCAGCGTTAAGGTGTTCAAATTCTTCAATGTTCAGAGACACCCGATTAAAGGCTTGAGCTTCTCGAACGCTACCAATATCTTCTTCTAACTTGGTAGACAGTTCTCCGATCGTTTGTCGCGTCACTCGAAATCGCTTTCTCGCCCATTTCGCAAAGAATCCGGTCGTAAAAATCATCAACGGGACAACTAAATTACTCAATAACCCCAGTTGCAGATTAATGAACAACATTGCAATGATAATGCCAACCAAGCTAAACAAGTTGCCCAACATCTGAGCGATCGTTTGCCCAAACGCTTGATTAACGGTGCTGACATCATTCAGCAGACGGCTCATCAAATCTCCCGCTTCACTCTGATCAAAAAAGCTCAACGGCAAACTTTGAATTTTGACAAAAATATCTTGTCGCAATTGTGCCAGGACTCGCTGCACGATCCAACCGACGCGCAAAATCTGCCCCCGAATCGCTTTCACTCCTAGCAAATAGATGACTGCCAATACTCCTAACATCAGCAACAGTCCGGGCAGGTTGCCTCGAACGATCAGATTATCGATCGACCAGCCAATTAAAAAAGGTTCGATCGCTTGGGTAGCCGCCCCGATCGACACTAGACCTAACGCGATCGGCACCTCTTTTCGGTAGGGTCGCAAATAGCGCAAAAAGCGTTTTAGCGTCGAGATCTGCCGACGGGGTTTTTCGTCAGGCGCAGCGATGGAACCTCTCATGTGTTTTCCTCGATCGGTCGTTGGCTTCTCTAAGAGTAATCCTAAGTTTGAGCTAGTGGCATCGGAATTAATGAG